>JADFOF010000249.1 GCA_022563015.1 Planctomycetota bacterium | reverse complement strand
GCTGGCAGTGTGCGGCTGCCGCGGGCTCGTGCGTGATCATAAGCACCGTCATCTCGTGCTCGCGCGCGATCTCGCGCAGCAACGCCCAGAGCGCGTCACTGCTGGCCGAGTCGAGATTGCCCGTCGGCTCATCGGCCAGCAGGATCGGCGGCGAGTACAGCAGCGCCCGGGCGATCGCGACCCGTTGCTGTTCGCCGCCGGAGAGCGCGTCGGGACGATGAGTCGAGCGATTGAGAAGCCCCAGCCGGTCGAGCAGCTCGTTGCTGCGCGTCGTCAGTTGATCCGGATCGTCGCCCGCGAGCATTCCGGGCAGTTCGATGTTCTGCCTGGCTGTGAGCGTCGGGATGAGATTGAACTGCTGAAAGACGATGCCGATCTGCTTGCGGCGAAAGAGGTCGGCCTCGCGCTGCGAGATGGTGTGCAGGGCGTGCCCGGCGACTGTGATCTCGCCCCGGTCGGGCTTGTCCAGCGCGCCGAGCAGGTGCAGCAGCGTGCTCTTGCCGCTGCCGGACTGTCCCATGATGGCGTAGTACCCGGGCTCGCGGATGTGCAGATCCAGCCCGGTCAGCGCGTGCACCCGCCGCTGGCCGACCCCGTAATACTTGTGAACGCCCTGGCAGAGGATCATGTTGCGGGCTCGTGGAGGGCTCGGCCGGGGCGTTTCGACGCCGGGCGAAGGCGGCGTCGAGGCGCACGGAGCCGGCCGGGGCGATGCGATCGGCATATCCGCTGGTTGGGAATCACTCGGGGTTCGCTTCGATGTATGCGGCGGCATCCATGAGCGCGTCCAGCGGCGACACGTCGGAGACCTTGATCCTGACCAGCCACCCCTGGCCGAATGGATCCGAGTTGAGCAGCGACGGATCGGCGTCCAGGGCGGCATTGACCTCGACGACCGCGCCGGACGCGGCACAGTACACGTCGCTGGTGGTCTTGACGGATTCGACCTCTCCGACGGCATCGCCGGCCTCGAAGGTCGTGCCGACCTCCTTCATCTCGACGAATGTGATGTCGGTGAGCTGGTCAACGGCGAACTGAGTCAGTCCGAGCGTGAGCACGTCGCCATCGAGCATGTGCCATTCGTGGGTCTCGCTGTAGCGTCGGTCGGTGGGCACGTCCATTGGTTCACCTGGGCTGAATGTGGGCGGGGATGGAGCCGACAATCGGCCGGCGGATCGTATCGCGTCGATCGCCGGTCCGGGCGACACGGCAGTATCGCCCTTGGGCCGTGCCTGCCCGGCGATGGTCGTGTCGAGCCGGACGGTGTACGCTTGCTCCCGGATGCTGCTCACGCTCACCGCCACGTCGCTGCGATCGATGCTCAAGCCGGGACGCTCAGGCCGACCCAAGCTCGAGTTGCTCGACCTGCCCGCGTTCGCGCGGCAGACGCTGGGGCTGCACGGGCTCAACCTGAGCACCAGGCAGCTGGCGGGGATGGACCATTCGGGCCTCGAAGAGATCCGCGAACGGGGCGACAAGGAGGGGTGCGCGTGCTTGCTCCTGTTCGAGCCCGAGCCCCAGCCCCTGGGCTCGGCGGATGCGTCCGAGGCCGAGGCGGCCTGCGACCGTGCGATGCGGGTGGTCGAGGCGGCGTCGATCCTCGGGTGCAACTCGGCGGCGATCACGCCGCTGGCGGACGGCTCGGACGAGAGCCTCGATCGCACGGCCGAGGCGCTCAAACGTGTGATGGCACGCGCCGAGCGGCGCGAGTTGAACATCCTGATCTCGCCGGGCAACGGGCTGACCAAGACGCCCGAGCGTGTCACGGCCCTGCTCAAGAAAGTGGGCGGCTTCAGGGTCGGGACCATGCCCGACTTCGGGGCAGCCGCAGCCGCCGACGACCCGGCCGCGTACCTCCGGCGGCTCACGCCGTACGCCACCGTCGTCACCGCAGCGACCCGCGCGTTCACCTCGCCCGGCGGCGGTCCACCGGACAAGTTCCTCGATGCTCCCCTCGAGCACAAGTCCTACGCCTTGCGCCCGATGGTCGAGGCGGTGCTGTCGGTGGGATTCGACGGCACGATGGCGGTTGATTATCGCGGCCGCGGAGATTCGACCCTCGGCATCCAGCGCAGCCGCGCCATTCTGGAGCGGCTGATCGAGGACGTGGCGGGCAAGAAGTGACCGGCGACGGCGCACCAGAATCCGAAGGCGCTGCGCCGCCCGGCCACGGACCCATCATCATCACCCTCGACGGGCCGGCCGGATCGGGCAAGTCCTCCGTCGCCCGAACGCTGGCGCTGCGGCTGGGCGTGGACTTTCTCGACACGGGGGCGATGTATCGCGCCGCGGCGGCGATCATCATCGATCGCAAGATCGACCCCCGGGACACGCCTCGCGTGGTGGAAGCAGTCGCGGATGCGGACCTGCACTTCGACTGGGCCGCGGACCCGCCGATCATCCTGGCGTGGCTCAAGCCGATCGACGACCGGATCCGCGACGCGGACGTGAACGCGCTCGTGGCACAGGTGGCGACGATCGCCGCCGTGCGGGAGCACCTGGTCGCCAAGCAACGGCTGATCGCGCGCCAGCACCCGCGGCTGGTCAGCGAGGGACGCGACCAGGGCTCGATCGTCTTCCCGGGCGCGGATGCGAAGTTCTACCTTGACGCGAATCCGGAGGTCCGGGCCCAACGCCGCGCGATGCAGATCCAGTCAAGCGGGCGCGACGCCGACGAACGCTCGATCCTGGCCGACATCCTCCGCCGCGACACCGTCGATTCCACACGCGACGACGGGCCGCTCATCTGCCCCGACGACGCACGACGGATCGACACGTCGGAGATGAGCTTCGGCGAGGTGGTGGCGTTGCTCGAGCGCCTGTGCAGGGAGCAGATCACGGCTCTTTCGATGAACGACGGGGGTTGAACCGGAGCGCGCCGACGCTATGCACGAACATCGTTCGAGCAATCTGACCTATCACCTCACGCGAATCGTGCTGAATCTCGTGCTGCGCGTGGTGTATCGTCGGGTGAGCCGCGGCGTCTCGAACGTGCCGCGCGCGGGGCCGGTACTCCTGGTCGCCAACCACCAGTCCAACCTTGACCCGCCCCTCATCGCCGGCCAGATCCACTGGCGTCGGCTGGAGTACATGGCCAAGGCCGAGCTCTTCAAGTCCTCATGGTTCGGGCGGTTCATCGGCGGGCTCGGTGCTGTGCCGGTCAAGAGCGACGGCGGCTCGAACACCGCGGTCATCCGCACCATGCTTCGACGATTGAACGAGGGAGCGGCGGTGCTGGTCTTCCCGGAGGGAGTGCGCACCGAGGACGGCGCGATGCAGCCGTTCCAGCTCGGCGTGGCCCTGCTCATCAAGCGCTCGAAATGCCCGGTGGTGCCGGTTGCGGTCGAGGGGTGTTTCCAGGCGTGGCCCCGCTCGCATCGGCGCCCCGTGCTTCGCGGCGTGCGCGTGGGTGTGTCGTTCGGGGAGCCGATCTCGCACGAGGCGCTCATGGCCGACGGGGCCGAGGCGGCGCTGGATCGCCTGGCCGACGCCGTGGACACGCTGCGCCTGGATCTTCGGGCAAGGCTGCGTCGCCGGACACGCGGGCGTTTCCCACCGCCGGGGCCGGCCGACGGGCCAAGGCTACAACAACCCGCCCAGCCGGGCCGCCGCCGCGAGCAGGATGATTGACACCACCAGCCGCACCGTATTGACCGGCAGCGTGTGTGTGAGCTTGGCGCCGAACCAGGCGCCGACAGCGGCGGGCGGCCCCATGGCTGCCATCAACGTCAACGCGTCGGCGATGGGCAATCCGAGCGACGGCAGCGAGGCGACCTTCGTCGACGACGCGATCACCGCGGTGAAGCACATGACCGTGGCGCTGGCGGCAATGGCCGCACGCAGCGGAACCCTGGCCACGATCTGGAGCAACGGCACCATGACGACGCCGCCGCCGACGCCGAGCAGCCCGCCCGCCAGCCCCGCGAGCGCCCCGATCACGAACATCTGTTGGCGCTTGATCGAGGTCGGCTCGTCAAACGCCGGTTGATCCGGGTGGCGCCGGATCACCTTGACGATCTCGATCACGCAGTACGCCGCGACGAAGACGGCCAGGATGTGCGACAGCGCGCGCCCCTCGAGCCGGTTGGAAAGCATCACGCCGATCACGACCGCAACGGTCATCGCCGGCAGCAGGGGCTTGACGATATCCAGCCTGATCGCGCCCGCGCGTCGGTGGCGCAGCGCCGCGGGGATGGCCACGAGCACGTTGACCA
>JADFOF010000248.1 GCA_022563015.1 Planctomycetota bacterium | reverse complement strand
GCCATTGACGGCGCTGCATGCACGCGAAGGCCATGTTGTACATCGCCGGCACGAACCGTGGGTCCAGCCGCAGCGCACGCCGCGCCTCTTCGATCCCACCGGACAGGTTCCCGACCTCAAACAGCGCCACGCTCAGATCGTGGTGGGCGCGCACCGAGTTGGGCCGAAGCTGGGCAAGGCGCCTGAACACCCGGACGGAATCGCCGGGCAGCCCCGCGTCCAGCAGCAGCCCGCCAAGCTCCTCGGTCTCCTCCGCGGTGAACGCCCCGTCATCGCGGCGAAACCATGCAACCTCGCGAAGCAGCAGATCCCGAATCCTGGACGAATCTCCGTCGGTTCCGTGGTCCAGCAGCAGGCTCGCCAGCCGACGACGTGCTCCCGGATACTCCGCGTCCAGCCGCACGACGACATCCAGGTGGCTTATCGCCAGCTCGTAGGCGTGTTCGCGCTCCCACAGCTCTCCGAGGTTGAAGTGCGCGTCGGCGTTGTCCGGCTGGATCTCGAGCACGCGCCGGAACTTCTCGCCCGCCTCGGCCAGCCGGTTCATGTCCAGCAGCAGCTCACCCAGGTCCAGCAGCGTGTCGAAGTCGCCCGGATCGGTGCGCAGTTCGCGCAGGTACAACTGGCGCGCCCGCTCATGCCGACCGGTTCTCGCGTACGCCTCGGCCAGCCGCGCCTGGATCCGCGGCAGCTCCGGATCGATCCGCGCCGCCTCGCGCAGACACCACACGGCCTTGTCGCACAGCCCGCGGTCCAGGAGCGAGTCCGCAAGCTCCACGAACGCGTCCGGGTAGTCCGGGTCCAGCTGCTGGGCCAGGTAGAACATCACCTCCGACTGCTCGTGGTCGCCCAGCCGTGCGTACGCGTGGATCCGGTTCACGAATGAGCCCACGTTCCGAGGATCGACCTCCGTCGCCCGCTCGAACCACACGACCGCATCCCGGTATCGCTCCGCGCGGACACAGCTCGACCCGGCCATCATCGCCGGCTGGGCGTCACGCGTCGAGAGCTCGAACGCCCGGGCGAACGACTCCACCGCCTCGTCGAATCGGCCCGAGGCGTCCAGCGTCAGACCGAGGTTGAAATGCCATTCCGCGTGGTACGGGTTCAGCGACAGCGCTTCGCGCAGGAGCGACTCCGCCTCTTCCCAGCGGCCCGCCTCATACAACTCGTGCGCCCGCTCGACCCGATTCTCAGCCTCGAACCAATCGTTCATAGTGCGCGTCCACAGACCGATACCCGACGCTCGGCAGGCCGGGATCGGCTTTCTCAGTTTATTCGAATGCCAGGGGCACTTCAATGGCCGATTACGGTACGATTCCACAGCGTCTGCGCCGCATGTTATCGGTTCAGACAGATCCCCATCAGAGTTCCGCGAACGAAAATGCACGCCATCCCTCACCTCTGGCTCACTCCCTTGGCCGTCTTCGTCTTGTCCGTCGCGCTGTATTCTCCGCATGCGCCAGGCCAAACCGGTGCCGAGCATCCTGCCGCCGGCGGCCGGCAGGCCCTGGATCCAGAACCCTTACAACCGCCAGTAATCGCGCCCGGCGAGCAGCTGCTCAACGAGGCTCTGGATGAAAATGCACAGCGTGCCGACCGCATGGCCGCCGCCAACAAGCTCGTTCGCCTCGTCCGCCACGACCCCGCCGCCGCCGAAACCCTCGCTGTCGCCCTCTCGAATCCGGACCTCAGCCCTGCGTCGGCGCTGCTGCTGGTCGCGGCCCTGGCCGACCAGCCGCTCGCACCCGGGACTCTCGTCCAATCCCTGGTCGATCTCGCCCGGCGGCTGCCCGAGGCTCAGTCGCCCGACGCGGTCGCCGCCCTCGGCTCGATTCGTACTCGATCCGCGGCACACGCCCTGCTCGAATTCGCTGCCCCGGATCAGCCCGCGGCGCTGCGCACGCGTGCCTTCGCCGCACTGTGGCGACTCACAGCGATGCCGAGCCTCGGTGCCGACCACGACGCGTGGCACGCGTGGCTCGACGCCGCCGACGCGCTCTCACCGCTCGAATGGAACACCCTGCTGCTGAGCAACCTGGCGCGTCGGCAGGACGATCTTGTCCGCCGGCACGCCGCCGACCTGGCCCGCCTTGTCGCCGTCGCCCGACAGCTCAACCTCGCCACTCCGCCGGCCGAACGCTCAGCGCTGCTGGCCGAATACCTGCTGGATCCCCGGCCGCAACTCCGCGATCTGGGCTTTGATCTCGTGGAGCGAGAGCTGCGCCAGTCGGCGCAGCTGAACGGCGAGGTGGCGCACGCGGCCATCCGGCTGCTCTCGCACGCCGACCCGAGCGCCCGACGCCGCTCTGCCCGCCTCATCGACCAGATCGCGCCCGCCGACGCCGGCCCGGCAGTCGCCGCCGCCCTCGCCGCCGAAACCCGTCCAGATGTCGCCGTCGAACTGCTGCTCGCGTGCGCCCGCTGGTCGTCGCACGCGCTGCGCGAGCCCGTGATCCGGTGGCTCTCCGTGGATGGGCCGACCTTCAATCCCGCCGCCCGCGCCGCGCTGGCGCTCTACCAGACCGGGTTCCTGGTCGACGCCGAGACGATTGCCAAGGTCGTTGGCGTGCTGCGAGCGCGGCCGATTGAGTCGCTGTCGGAGTCCGCGCTCGTTCTGCTCGCCGCACTGGCCGAAGACGCCGACCGCGCCAAGATCGCCGGCCTGCTCGAGTCGGAGTTGGAACAGGCGTCACGGGCCGCAGCCGTGGCCCTGGCACACCGCCCCGACTTCCTCGACCGGATACTCCACGCCGCACGCGATCGCCCGTTCCTCATCGCCGTCGCCGCCGACGCCGTCGTACAACTGCGACCGACCGCGTCGGGGTACACGTCGATTGTTCGGCTGGTCCGCGATTCCGACGCGGTCCCTGATGCCGACGCCCTGCTGCTGCGGGTCTCCCGCGCACTGTCCGTGGGGGATCTGCTCGAAGTGGCGCTCAAGGAGCCCGATCCGGCGTTCCAGGAGCGGCTTCTGGTGCGCCTGGCGGAACCGGCATTCGCGCCGCCCGGCAACGAACGCCTGCCCTTCGCCAACGCCCTGGCCACACTCGCCGATCTGCAAACCCGCCACGGCCGCCCAGACGCCGCGCTTCTCACCATCGAGCGGATTCCGGATCCCGAGCTGCTCGCCGAGGGTCGGCTGCTGGGGCTCCGCGCCACAGCGCTCATCGCGGCGCTGCAACTCGACGCCGCTCGACAGCTGAACGCTCCCGCCGACGCCTGGCTGGATGCCCTGGTGAATGTCCTGCGCAACGCCCCTGATCCGAACCACGCCGCGGCGATCCTCCGGGAGTTGAACACCACGTATCTGGACTCGCTGGGCGAGGCGCAGCGCCAGCGGCTCGAGGCCCTCACCGCGGAGGTGGCCTTGCTCAACGAGGTCCAAGCCGATCCGCCCGAAGAGCAGGATCCGCCGTCAGACGACACGACCTCAAACGACCCTCCCGGGAGATAAGCCCCCGCACCGGGGCCGCCCGGCTGACGGCATCTACTCCTGCCGCAGCGCCGAACGCACGCGGCCGATGACCACCCGCACCGCGCCGACGCCCGCACCGGAGTCCGGCGCTCGACTTCGCGTGGGAAACGCCCGCAGCGCTTCGCCCGCGCTCCGAAATCCGCCGAGCGGATCCAGCCCGCGATCAAACCACTCGTCCCACCGGCGATCCAGCCCTCGCGTCAGCTTGCACGCGTCGATCCGCGGCTCCGACGCCTCGCGACCCGTGATCAAACGATACCCCATCTCAACCAGCGAACGAACCTCGTCCGTCTTGAGCACCTCGTTGCCGCGCACCAGGCCGTGCAGCCGGCGACTCATCCCGAACAGTTCGATCGCCACGCTCCCGTGCCGATCCACGAGCACCTGCTCGATGGACACCGGGCCGTGATGCTGCTTGTGCTCGTGCGCGTACTCGAGGGCTTCGAGCAACTGCACCAGCGCACGCGCCGCCTCCGACGCCGGCATGGCGCCGCCCTTCGCCTCCAGCAGCGCCTCCAGCGTCACCAGCCCCTCCTGGTTTCCGGTGTAGAGCGTGACGAGCCAGGGCTCGCTCTCGACCAGTGTCAGCCGCTCCACCGCGAGGATGTGCGCATGGTCCAGCTCCGCCAGCGCCTGCACCGCCTCGACAAATCGACGCCGTTCGAAACGGTCGCGACAATGCGAGAACTCGTACAGCACGTGCGTGCTCTGGTCGTCCGCGAGCGTGGCGAGCCAGCGCCGGCTG
>JADFOF010000247.1 GCA_022563015.1 Planctomycetota bacterium | reverse complement strand
AAGTCAGCGTTGTACGGGATGCTCGCATAGGTTGTCGGCCCGGCCATCACACGCGGCGCTTCAATGTTTCGCCAGACGACGTAGCCCAGGGCGACGAGCAACGCCGCGACCTGCAGCAGTCGCCGACGCCGCACCGGCCAGGGCGGGCGCACCTCCCGCTGCGAGGCGGGCGTCGCGCACTCCGGGCAGACCGGGGCGAACCGGGCCGGCTCAGATGGGGTTTCATTGTCCATCAGCGCACACACTCCGGGATCCACCTGCCCGATACCCGCCACTCGCGGGGCCGTTGCACTCGATCTTGGTCTCGCGTCTGCATGTGCCGATGTCCGCTACTTGATCTCCGCCCGCCGGGTTGGGCACCGATGCCCCAATTCCCCGGCCACATTTCCCCGCCCCCCCGTTTCCCCGTCGAGAGCCCACGGTGCTTCAGGCACCAACTCCAAGGCCGTTTGAATGAGTCGGCTATGCCAGCCGCTCTGCTGTCGGTGCAGTCAGTCCGTGGCGGATGGGCGGCTGCTCTGAGCCGCACGCATACAACCCTTCCGCAGGGAAGCGGTGCGTTGGACGAGGAGCACAGCACTGCGAGACTTACAGGTTGAAGGCCAGGCCGATCAGGGCGATGATGCCAAAGATGAGGCCGATGAACAGACTCACCTTAATCACGTTGAGTTTACCACGCATGATGCGCTCTGAGCCCGTTCGCTCCAGCTCCGCGCCCCTCACAGAGTCGCGAGCCGCCTGACCCGCAAGAGCAGCGCCCTTGCGCATCATCGGATCGCCCTTGCGGCCGCTGTATTTCTCGTAAGTCCTTGGGTCGATCGTCATCGTGGAGTCACCAGAGATGCCCCGCACTGGGGCGCATGCAGGGAGGCTAGCACAAGAGACGGAGCGGTGTCAAACAGGACGGTCGGCAGCGCACACGGTGCGCCAATCCACCGTCCGCAGGACCCCCTGCTGGCGCAGGGGGCTCTGTTTGGCACTTCGTTACTCCCCGCCGATTGCCTATTGCCTACTGCCCATTGCCTTCCCCCCAATACGGCCGCGGGCCTCCGGTTTCCCGGAGGCCCACGCCACGGTCGGTGCGGCTGGTAAGCCGAGTTCTGTCCGTCCGGTGGTTCGCAGCGCTCCTTGACGGGGGCTCTGCTGCACGAGGCAGCAGTGCTGCGCCTGCCGGACAGGGCGGCCATTTCTCTTGCCGCGCCGTTGCCGACGCGGTCCGGGACGCACATACCCGAGCGGTCCACCCGCTCCCTTCCGGCCGGACCGGCCGTCCCGCCAGTGGCCGAAACCAAAGACGGACGGGAGCTGCATGACCTTGCACGCGGTGGGGTTTACCGTGCCCCGGATGTCGCCACCCGGGCGGTGCGCTCTTACCGCACCCTTTCACCCTTGCCTGTTCTGGTAGGTCGAATCTCCGAGTCGACTCTTCGAGGGGCCGATTCAGATGTCGATTCGCAGACTTGACTCACCTCGTCGATTCGGAGAATCGACCTACCAGCCATCGGCGGTTTGCTTTCTGTGGCACTGGCCCGCGCCCGCGACCGCCGCGGACGGGTGGGCGTTACCCACCACCGTGTCCTTCCGTGCTCGGACTTTCCTCACACCGGACTTTCACGCCCGGCGTGCGGCCGCCTTGCCGCACCAGACAAGTCTAGGCGGTACGATGTCCGGCCATGCACGGACGCACGATCGCCTGGCTGAACCCGCGGCAGGTGCCGCTCATCGCCGCCGTCGCCGACGCCGCCGGGCTCGAACTCATCGGCGCGGGCGGCCCGGAAAAGGGCAAAGCCACGGCGATCGCGCAGGACCTGGGCGTCGAGCACGTTGACGACCTTCGCGCGGCCCTTGCAACGGCGGACGCGGACCTGGTGCTCATCGCGGACCCCGGCGACTTCGCCACCGGCGATTCGCGCGACGATGCGGCGGTGATTCACACGGCGCGGGAGCGAGGCCTGCTCATCGCAACGCTCGAGCCGATCCCGCCCACCGCCCTGGACCTCGCGGCGGGGGGCTGGCTCGCCGGCACGGGACGCTCGCGCCCGATCGACGCGATCAACGTCTGCCCGCTGGCGCGTCACAGCGGCGTGTTCCAGAGTGCGGCCGAGGCGATGCGCCACTTCAGCCCGTGTCATGCACTGGCGATCGAGTCGTGGCGGACCCCGGTCGAGGGCTCATTGGGAGCCGCGCTGTTCGCCGCCGCGGACCTCGTACTCAATCTCATGGGCGAGCCCGAGTCCATCGACGCGGCGTACACGGACCCCGCCGGCTCGTCGACCACGCCGGGTGAGACACTGCGCGGCCTGCACGGCGTGCTCACCGCCAACCTGCGCTTCGCGCATGGACGCATCGGGAGTCTGATCGTCGGCGACCACGCTGCACGCTGGAACCACTCGGCGACGCTCGTGGGCGAGGCGGGGCGGCTGTGCATCCGCGACGACGGCTTCGAGTGGATCGAGCCGGGCGGTACGACCCGCGAGCGCGACAGCCACGGGTCCACACCCCCGACCGCCGCGCACGCCATCGCGGGCCAGCTCATACGTATCCTCGACCCGGCTGCGCCCGAGCCGGCGCCGACGGATCACGCGGCGATTCTCGCGCTGGCTCACGCGGCGGTCCTCAGCGCCCGCACGGGACACCCGGAATCGCCTGCGACCGTTCGACAGATGGCCGGGGCGGAGTAGCGCGATTCCAGTCAATACGTTGCGTCCGCTCCTGAACCGACGCCGAGCCTGAGCCCGCTGCTGGCGAAGCCTCGGATCACCGATGCCGTCGGGGATATCCGAGCCTTCGCCGACTCAGGCTCGGCGTCTGGCGCGCCTCAGGATGCGACATCTGATCTGGCAACGCTGGCTCCCGGGGCGGCGGGTCGGTGCGCGAGTAGACTTGGCCATGCCCGCGCGGCCTCCCATACTCGCGATCGTCGGGGCCACAGGAACCGTTGGTCGCGAGATGCTTGACATTCTCGCCTCCCGCGACTACCCGGCCGGGGCGGTGCGCCTCTTCGCGTCGAAGCGCTCGGCGGGATCGACAATCGCGTATTGTGACGAGTCGATCACCGTGAACGAACTCACGGCCGGCGCGCTGGAGGGGGTGGATATCGCGCTGTTCAGCGCCGGCAGCGAGGTCTCTCGACGATTCGCCCCCCCCGCTGCCGCCTCGGGTGTCGTCGTGATCGACAACTCCTCTGCGTTCCGGATGGAGCCCGAGGTTCCGCTGGTGATCCCGGAAGTCAACGGCGGGATTCTGGAGCGCGGCGACGGCACCGGCGGCTGCATCATCGCCAATCCCAACTGCTCGACAATCATCCTGCTCATGGCGCTCACGCCGATTCAGCGTGCGTTCGGCATCAAGCGGATCATCGTTTCGACCTATCAGGCCGCGTCGGGTGCGGGAGCCGCCGCGATGCGCGAGCTGTCCGATCAGTCCGCCGACGTGCTCGCCGGGCGTGACGCCAGGCCCGTCGTATTCCACGAGCCGTGCGCGTTCAACGTCTTCAGCCACAACACGAAAGTGGACCCGGCGACAGGCCGAAACGTCGAAGAGCAGAAGATGATCGAAGAGACGCGCAAGATCTGGCGCGACGAGCAGGTGGCGATCTCGACGACGTGCATCCGCGTGCCGGTGCTGCGCGCTCACGCGGAGTCGATCAATGTTGAACTCCATCGCGCGGCGAGCGAGGCTCGGTTCCGAGCGGCTCTGACCGACTTCCCCGGGCTCACCATCGTCGATGACCGCGGCAGCAATGACTTCCCCACGTCGCTCAAGGCGGCGGGCGGCGACGACGTGCTCGTGGGACGCATCCGCCCGGATGCGTCGCTGCCGAGAGAAGATCGCGGGGGCGAGACGGCGCATTTCGGATTCGACCTGTTCGCTGCGGGCGATCAGCTCCGCAAGGGGGCGGCGCTCAACGCGATCCAGATCATGGACCTCGTGCGGCA
This sequence comes from Planctomycetota bacterium, assembly GCA_022563015.1. Lineage (GTDB taxonomy): Bacteria > Planctomycetota > Phycisphaerae > Phycisphaerales > UBA1924 > JADFGU01. The sequence goes on along the minus strand of JADFOF010000247.1, from coordinate 300 downwards.
GCGCGTCACGTCGGCGGTCTGACCGGCCGGCGCCGGCGGGCTGTCGTGCGACCTGCGCCGCCCCTATCCTCTGTCCATGCCCTCTCGGTCCCGCACAGAAAAGACCCGATCCGCTGCGGATCAGCCCCGCGCGCCCATCGATTTCCTCGATGAACTCAAGTGGCGAGGGCTGCTGCACCAGTGCACCGATGAGGACGGCCTGCGCGAGCACCTCACCACCGGCGCCCGCTGTGCGTACGTTGGCTTTGATCCGACCGCCGACTCGCTGACCATCGGGAACCTCGTGCCGATCATGCTGCT
>JADFOF010000017.1 GCA_022563015.1 Planctomycetota bacterium | reverse complement strand
CGCACGTCGAGATCATACGGCAAGACGTTCGACCACTCTCCCAATAAAAACGGAGATTCTCCGCTCCCCTGCGGAGTAATTGTATGCGTCGGGCCCAGGGCGGCCCGCCGCGATTGCTCCGCCGCAGGGGAACGGCTCGATGTGGGCGCGGCAAAGCACGCAAGACGAACCCATGGCGGGGAATGGGGCGTCAGTTGTGAGGCGTGCGGTGAGCAGTGGGGGAGCGCGCGCGGGTTTCGGTGGCGGCGATCCGGCTGCCCGAACCTCGTCGCACGCGTCGGGAACGATTCCGGTGCGTGCCGAAACCGTTCCCGTGCGTGTCGAGATCGTTCCGGCGGCTGCCGAAGCCGTTCCGGTGCGTGCCGAAATCGCTCCGACGCGTGCCGAGACCGCTCCGGTGCTTGTCGAAACAGTTTCGGCACGCAAAGAAACCGTTTCGGCGTGCCCCTCCGAAAAAAACCAGCGCCCCATTTCCCCCGCCGAAAGCCCAATAACGATTTCGGACGCTCAAAGCCAACATATTTCGCGCCCCATTTCCCCCGCCCCATTTCCCCCCAATCCGCACATCCGTCTTCACCCGCACACCCCGCACGACGATCACAACCATCGACCGCGATGGTCCAACCAGGGCCGGGCGGGACGCCGAGGGGGTCAATCCCCGGCGAACGCAGACCCTTCGCTCGAAAGGAGCACACCATGGGCACGAACATGCCCGGAGACAATCACGACGCGCTCGAATGGCTCGAAGGACGCATCGCCGGCTGGGTCGCCGACCCGGCCGCCATCGGGCTCACCAGCGCCGTGGTCATCGACCTGGCCGCCGACATCGCCGACACCCGCTCGTCGTTCACGGGGGTCGAGCAGATCCGCGGCGACTCCAAGGCCGCCACCACCGCCTTCCACCTCAACGGCGACGACATGCGCACCAACGCGTCGGGCGCGATCGCCACCATCAAGAGCTTCGCCGTCAACAGCGCCGACCCGCCGGCGGTCTACCTGGCCGCGGGCATCACGCCCCCGGACCCGAGAACCCCCGTCGCGCCCCCCGAGCAGCCCAGCGGCCTCAAAGCCACGCTCAACGGCGACGGCTCGGTCACCGTCAGCTGGGACGCGCGCGGGCCGACCGGGACCGTCTACAACGTCTCGCGCAAGCTCGCGACCGAGGCGGTCTTCACCTTCATCGGGCAGGGCGCGGCCCAGGACAAACAGTTCATCGACGCCACCGTCCCCGCCGGCACCATCACCGCCGCCTACATCATCCAGGGCGTGCGCGGCGGCAACCTCGGGCTGATGAGCAACGCCATGACCGTCTTCTTCGGCACCGCCGACGCGGGGGCGGGGGAAATGGGGCTGGCGGCGTGAGCAGAAGTGACAAAGTGACGAAGTGACAGAGTGACACAGTGGGGGAGTGACGGAGCGGAGACAAGCGCGCCGCCGGTTGGACACCCAATCGGCGGCGTTTGTTTCTGGGAAGGCACCAGGCATCAGGCACCAGGCACTGGGGCGGATGGGAGCGGGCGCGCTCTCCCCTGATGCCTGGTGCCTGGTGCCTAATGCCTAAAGCCTGATGCCTTCCTCGGCCCGAAGAAATCACTCTCTTTCCGGCCAATAGTTCTGCTGCGCGTCGCTGCGCTCAGGAGCCCGTATGCCCGCCGAACCAGCCAAGCCTGCCCAGCCGCGAAAGCCCTTCCAGCGCAGGCCGACGTTGCCGGCCAACCCTCGGCGTGTGCGCGGCGGGGTCAAACTCTCGCGGGCGGAGCTGGCCTATCCCGAGTGTCCGGCGGCGCAGGGGTGGCTCGATCTCGCGCTGGCCTCGGCGGGCGAACAGGTCCGTGCCGACGCGCTCGAATACGCACGCGCCGGGCAGGTGAAGGGGCTGGACCTCGGCCCCGGGCACGTGGCGGCGGCGGTGCAGGGACGCGCGCAAGGGCCGTACAAAGTACGCCTCGCCTTCGACCTGATCGACGAGGACGTGTGGGTGCGCGCTATTGAAGCCATGGGCGAGCAGGCGCGCTTCGCCGCGTCGCTCATCTCGGGCCGACTCACCAATGACGTGATGACGCTGTTCGATTCCCTTGACGCGCCGCTGACTCCTGAGTCGATCGCCCCGTCGTGCACCTGTGCGGCCGGGGATGGGGGCGGGGACGGGGACGGCTCGTGGTGCAAGCACGCGCTGTGCCTGGCGATGGTGACGGCGGATCGACTCGCAGCCGAGCCGCTGGTGGTTTTCCTGCTGCGCGGCATGCCCGCGTTGGAGTTGATCGAGCGTCTGCACGACAAGCGTTCGGCGCACTTTGACCTGGCGTCGCCGATGCCGGCCTATTCGCCGGTGGTGCGCGGGGCCTCGGACATCGTGTTTGCGCCGCTGGAGGAGTGCGTGGGCGAGTTCTGGGACGCGCCGACGGATCCTCGCGAGCTCGATCTGCCGGTGCAGCCGCCGGAGGTGAGCCACCCGCTGCTGCGTCGGCTCGGGCCCAGCCCGTTCAAGGATGGTCGATTCCCGCTGGTGGGCCTGCTGGCGAGCTGCTACGAGTCGATCAGCGAGGCGGTGCTGCGCGAGGAGCGGGGTGTGAACGGGGATGGCGGGGAAGACGGCGACAGCGGGGAAGACGGGGATGGAGGGAACGGTGATGGAGGGAACGGGGATGGCGAGGACGATTGACTCGGCGTGGCGGGAATCTAAACTTGCGTGCTAGATGGAGCCGACCGTGACGGACGCCGGGAAGACCGGCCGAGGCGCGGTCATGGGTCGCCCGCCCGGCCGATTGTGGGCCGACGCGGCACAAGGCGGTCCCGCTCCAAGTCCGACCCACCGTGAGTGCGGGTCGGGCGATTGTGTGCCGCGGCCGCTCGCTCTGAGACCCGGATTCGGCGTCCGGGGGGCGACGGACCGCGCAGGTGGTCCGGGCCCGCTCCGACGGGATCCCCAGCGAGAATCTGCCAGGCCGACACCCGCATAGACATTGCCCGATGGTGTAAGGGTAGCACAGCAGTTTTTGGTACTGCTAGTCCAGGTTCGAATCCTGGTCGGGTAACTGCTCCATCTCGGGGTCGGCCCGGCACGACGCATGAGCGACACAACCAACCCACAACCCAGCCGCCCGCTCGGCGCGATCATCCTCGCCGCCGGCAAGGGCACGCGCATGGGCTCGGACCTGCCCAAGGTCATGCACGAGATCGGCGGCGAGCCGATGGTGCGGCACGTGGTCGGCGCGTGCGTTGACGCCGGTTGCGATCGTGTCGTCATTGTCGTCGGGGGCGGGGACACGCTCGTTCGCGACGCGCTGGCGAACTTCGCCCCCGCGGTCGAGTTCGCCGTGCAGCACGAACAGCTCGGCACCGGGCACGCCGTCATGTGCGCGCGCGAGCACTTCCAGGCGTCGGGCCGGGTCGACCAGGCCGACGTGTTCGTGCTCTGCGGCGACGGGCCCCTGATCCGCGCCGCGACGCTTGAGACGCTCCTTGACCGGCACCGATCGACCGGGGCCGCGGCGACACTGGCCACGAGCGTGATCGAGGATCCGACCGGGTACGGCCGGGTGATCCGCGACGACGCCGGACGGTTCGTCGAGATCGTCGAGCACGCCCTGTGCACGCCCGCGCAGGCCGCCATACGAGAGGTCAATCCAAGCTACTACTGCTTCGACGCACCGGCGTTGTTCCACACGCTGGATCGCCTCGAGCGCAACGAGGTCAGCGGCGAACTCTACGTGACCGATGTGCCGCGCATCCTCGTGGACGATGGTCGCGCCGTTGAGATCGTCGAGGCCGTCCCGCCCGAGGACGTGCTCTCGATCAACACCGTCGGCGAACTCGCGGCGGTGGACGAGGTTTTCAGGCGTCGGCGTGCCGCGGGCGCCCCGACAGAGGTTCGCAGGATCGGAGGAGGCGACCGATGAGCCGCACCGACGCGAAAAAACTCAAAATCTTCGCCGGAAGACAGCACCGCGCACTCGCCGAGACCATGTGCCGGCGCATCGACATTCCCATCGGCGAGGCCAGGACGATCGTCTTCCCCGACGGTGAACTGATCGTCAAGCTGGAAGAGGACGTGCGAGGCCGGGACTGCTTCGTCGTGCTCTCCACCTGTCAGCCCGTCAACGAGAACCTGATGGAGCTGCTGATCTTCATCGACTGCCTCAAGCGCGCGTCGGCGTCGCGCGTCACCGTCGTCACGCCGTACTTCGGCTACGCTCGCCAGGACCGCAAGGACGAGGGGCGCGTGCCGATCACCGCCAAGCTCGTGGCGAACCTGATCACCGCCTCGGGCGCGGACCGTGTGCTGGCCGTCGATCTCCACGCCGCGCAGATCCAGGGCTTCTTCGATCTGCCGCTGGACCACCTCTCCGCAACGCCGGTGTTCTATGAATACTTCAACTCGATCCGCGACGAGTTGGGCGATGTCTGCCTCGTCAGCCCGGACGTGGGCAACGTCAAGGTCGCCGAGGCGTTCGCCAACCTGTTCGGCGGCGACCTGGCCATCATCAACAAGCGGCGCCTCAGCGGCAGTGAAGTCACCACCGGACACCTCATCGGCTCGGTCAAGGGCAAGACCGTGCTGATGATCGACGACATGATCTCGACGGCCGGCACGGTCTGCGAAGCCGCAAACCTCGTGATGGACCACGGCGCCAAGCAGGTATTCGCCGCGGCGACGCACCCGGTCCTGGCCGGGATGGCCATGGAACGCCTGGCCGAGGCCCCGATCACCAAGATCGTCGTGACCAACACGATCCCGGACGGCGAGCGGACGGCGCCGATCAAGCACAAGCTCGTCGAGCTGAGCGTCGGGGAACTGCTCGGCGACGCGGTCCATCGGATCCACCACGACCAGTCCGTCAGCGCCCTGTTCAAGGGCACCGTGGGTACCAAACGGTGAGCATCACATCACTTCAAGACAGACGAGGATCACATCATGCATGAAAACGCGACAATCCTGGAAGCCTCACCACGCGAGCGGCTCGGTTCGCGCTACTCGCGGCGGCTGCGCACGCAGGGCAGGCTCCCCGCGATCGTCTACGGCCACAAGATCGAACCAACACCGATCTCCCTCGACCGCACGGACGCGTGCCTGCACATCGAGGCCGGCGAAAAGGTCTTCCGCATCGCGATCGACGGCGCCGCTGAGCCGCAGGTCGTGCTGCTCAAGGAGATCCAGTTCGACTATCTCGGCTCGAACATCGTGCACGCCGATTTCGCGCGCGTGGACCTGAACGAGCGCGTGCACACGCGCGTGCACATCGACCTGATCGGCGAGGCCGTCGGGCTCAAAGACATCGGCGCCATCCTGATGCGCCCGCACAACGAGATCGAGATCGAGTGCCGCGTCGCGGACATCCCCGACTCGATCGAGGCGGACATCAGCTCGCTGGAGTTGAACCAGACGCTCACGGCGGCCCAGATCGCGCTGCCGGTTGACGACATGAAACTTCTCAGCGACGCGGGCACAGCCATCGCCCAGATCGTCCTCCAGGCCGCCGCCAAGAGCGCCGAGGCCGAGGAGGTCGAGGTCGAAGGCGAACCGGAAGTCCTCGGCGACGCGGACGAGAAGACGGAAGAGACCAAGGAAGAAAAGAGCGAGTGACCTCGTCGGCGGCGATCGAATGCCGCCATCGGAGACCAGACTTGAAGCTCATCGTCGGATTGGGCAATCCCGGGCGCGAGTACGAGAAGAGCCGGCACAACGTCGGGTTCATGGTCGTGGACCGTCTGGTCCGTCGGCACGCGCCGGGGCAGACGCCCCGGGCCCGGTTCCAGGCCGCCACCTGCGAAGCCCGCATCGCCGACGAAAACTGCCTGTTTATCAAGCCCAACACGTACATGAACCGCTCCGGGCGCAGCGTGGGCGAGGCCGTCCGCTTCCACAAGTCCGACCCTTCGACCGACCTGCTCGTCATCGTGGACGACGTGGCGCTGCCCACCGGCGCCGTCCGCGTCCGAGCCCGGGGCGGCACGGGCGGGCACAACGGGCTCGCCGACATCGAGCGTGCGCTCGGCGGCGACTCTTACCCGAGGGTCCGCATCGGCATCGGCGCCTCGCCCGAGTTCATGGATCAGGCCGACTACGTGCTCGGCCGGTTCACGGAGTTTCAGTGGAGCGCCGTCGAGCCGGCCGTCGATTGCGCCGCCGACGCCGTCGAAACGTTCGTCCGCGAGGGTGTTGACGCGGCCATGAATCGGTTCAACATCCGGGCCGACCCGGGCGACGGCGACCAGCCCCATCCCGATTGGTTCACACCACACGACCACACGTAACGCATTCAGTCGCCCCGGCATCGGGGCAGGAAAGGCAACCATACATGACCGACACCCAGACACTCGAAGAGACCCGGACCTCGACCTACGAGGCGATGTTCCTCGTCTCGCAAGCGGCGGCGACCGACCTCGCCGGCGTCATCGATCACATCAATCACCTGTTCGAGCGGGCCGGCGCCACCGTCCTGGCCATGTCCAAGTGGGACGAACGCCGACTCGCCTTCGAGATCGACAAGCAGAAGCGCGGCATATTCCTGCTGACGTACTTCACCGCCAACCGCGACGCGATCGGAGGCCTCGAACGCGACTGCAACCTCTCCGAAATACTCATGCGGATGCTGGTCATCCGGGCCGACCACCTGACCGAGGAGGAGATGCGGGCCACCGACGCCCGCGAGGAGCTCGCCGTCGAGGCCACCCTCCGGGCCGAAAAGGCCGCCAAGGCCGTCCAGAAAGACGAGTCCGTCTCCATCGGCGCGCCCGTCGCCGAGCAGAAGCCCGAGCCCGAATCCAAGTCCGAGCCCGAGGCGGCCAAGGCGAACGCTCCCGAAGCGCCCGCCGACGAGAAATCGGCCCCAAAGACGCCTCAGGACAACCCGTCGGGCGACCCCCCGGCCGGTGATCCCGTCGCGTAAACTCTTCTCCGTCCCGCCGGAGCGGGACGCCACACAACGCACACGCGAGGAAGACCCATGGCAGGCAGCTACAACAAAGTCCTCTTGATGGGGAATCTCACCCGCGACCCCGAGGTGAGGCACACGTCCGGCGACAGGGCCGTAGCGAACTTCGGTCTTGCCGTCAACAGGCGGTACAAGACCGCGTCCGGCGAAAAGCGCGAGGAGGTGACCTTCGTCGATTGCGAGGCGTGGGGCTACACCGGCGAAAACATCGGCAAGTTCTTCGCCAAGGGCAGGCCGATCTTCATCGAGGGGCGGCTCAAACTCGACACCTGGGAGGACCGCAAAGACGGCTCCAAGCGCTCCAAGCTCAAGGTCGTGGTCGAGAACTTCCAGTTCGTCGACAGCAAGAAGGACAGCGGCGGGGACAGCGGCGGGGAGGGCGGGGGTGGATACGAGCGAGCCCCGACGGCCAAGGCCGAGGAGTCCTTCGGCAACGACGACATCCCCTTCTGACAAGACACCCTCGCCGCCGGGGCCTACCCTCTGCCCCCGCGCAAACGTGTTTCGTTGGGGCGCGTCAATAGCGACGCGCTCCTCAACTCGCGTCGGCCCGTCCGGCCGACCCAGGACAGCGAAAGGAACCGCCGATGGCCAAGACCATCACGTTGCTTCTCACCGAAAACGTCGACAGCCTCGGCATCGTCGGGGACGTCGTCAAGGTCCGCACCGGGTACGCGAGAAACTTCCTGCTGCCCCGAGATCTCGCGACCGAGCCGACCGACGAAAAGATCAAGGAGGTCGCCTCTCGCCGCGTCGAGGCCGAACGCCAGGTCGCCGACCTGCGGACGCAGCGCGAGGCCATGGCCAAGAAACTCGACGGACTCGAGATCACCATTCAGCGTTCCTGCAACGACCTGGGGCTGCTGTACGCGTCGGTCACGCAGCAGGACATCGCCGCGGCCCTCACGACGCTCGGGTTCGAGGTCAAGCCTCGCGACGTCCGGATCGCGCACACCATCAAGCGGATCGACACCTACGATGTGGTCGTCAAGTTCGACGCCGATCTCGGCGCTTCCATCAAGCTCTGGATCGTCGCCGACCGCAAGATCGACGAGGACGAGCGCGAGGAGATGGAGTTCGACAACGAGGGTAAGCTGATCGAGAAGCCCGCCCGCGACGCCGCGTCTGAGCCCGGGACGCAGAGTCCGCGCCCGCGACGCCGAGTCTGAGCCCGCTGCGGGCGAAGGCTCGGATTGCGCACCACGAACAAGAGTATCCGAGCATTCGCGGACTAGCCGTCCCGCACACCTCGCGACGCTCAGTCTGATCGAAGGACGCGTGTCGTGATCAATCGATCGTCACCGGCGTGTCCCGCCAGTCCACGAGCATCTTGTTGCCGATCCCGAAGCCCACGACCTTGCTGCCCCGGCTGCACCGGAACAGCAACCTCAGTTTTCCGGGCTTGGACTGCGACGGCAGCGCGCCCTTGTCCGCCAGATCGTTCATCCCCCGCAGCGCGTCGGCCGGCGTGTACCGGATCTTGTAGTACTGGGAATCCTCGTAGATGTACCCGACGGCGTCGTAGTACAGCACGCCGCCCTCTTCGTACAGACGCAGCGGCTCGTCCTGCGGCGCGTTCTGGGCCGCGGTACTCATCAGCGACATCACCGCCCTGCGCGTCACGTCGAGCTGGACGATGACCACGTCGTCGGGCGTATCGAAGCGGTTGATCCGGAGGCTCCGGTTGAGCCCTCTGCCGGATTCACGGATCGTCTTGAAGATGAACGTCTCCTCGCCGCCGATGATGAAGTACCCGCCCCTGGACGACTCGTCCTTCCTGATCGTGAGCGAGCGCTCCTGCCCCTTGGCGATGGTGAACCCGATCGTCGAGCCGGTCTGGATTCCCGCATCGCGCAGGCGCAGTTCGCCGCGGCGGGACCGCCTGGACGAGTCGCCGACGATCCGGACCCGTCTGGCCGAGCGGTCGTTGAGCTTCTGACCCTCCCCGAAGTCCTGGGCGAAGTAGTTGTCGCGCTCCGTCGTCGATGTGAAGTGGCGGTCCGCCCCAGCCAGATTCCCGTCCAGCACCCGCCGCACGCCCTTGACGTAGATCGCGATCGGCGTGTAGCCGTGCGGCACCGCGAACTCGAATGTCATCTCCGCCTCGGACGCGCCGCCCACCGAGGCGATGAACACCTCGTTGGCGTCGAAGCGCCATCGGTACTTGTCCGGCGTCGCCGATTCGGCCTGCGAGATCACCGCGACCGGGAAGATGGTCTTGGTCGTGACACCCTTCTCCACGAGCAGGCGCACCTGCCCGTTGCCGACGACCACCTGGGCCCCCGAGCCCTTCTCCTTGGCCGAGGACTTGAATCGAACCGTGTACCCCTCGATGTGACCGCGGGTGATGACCTCCCCGTCCAGTAACGCCGAACCCTGTGCCTTGCCGCTCGGATTGAGCGTGTCCCTCTTGAGGAAGTCGTCGAGCTTCGAGCCAGTGTCCACATCGCCCAGCGTGTACCGGCCCGTCACCGTGAAGTCGCCGGGCCGCAGCACGTTGCGGCTCTTGCCCTCGAAGGTCATCCGCAGCATCGCTCCCTCTTCGTCGATCCCCGGGTGCCACTTGCCCAGCGGCTCGTCGTTGATCGGCCGCAGCGAGCCCATCGACGCACGCTCGTAGAACGTCGCGGTGATCTTGTCCACGTACGGCCTGAGCATCGTCGACGACCGCACGATGCTCCCGCGCGAGCGTGAGTCCGTGCTGTACTCGAGGTGACTGAACCCCAGCAGCGCCGGGCCGAACCGAAGGTGGCTGACCGAGATCACCAGCATCCCGATCGTCAGCACGCCGATGCCAAGGCCGCACACCCCGCCTCCGATGTTGTTGAGCCGGTCCGACACCACGACGTTCTTGGGGACGAGCTTGTCCACCGCCAGCCGCGCCAGGACCACACTCAGCGCGAACAGCAATCCCAGCGAGATCCCGAACGCGCCGTCGGCCAGCATCGTCCCGATCCCGCGCCGGGGGGCGATGTCCATGAGGAAGTACGCGGCGGGCTCGTAGAACGCGAAGGCGATCGCTCCCCCGACAATCGTGCACGCCAGGTGCAAAAGCGCCGGGAAAAAACCACGCGTCATCCAGGTGTACGCAAGGAGCAGGACGAGCACGTACGTCAGTATCGGCAGGATTGGCATGAGGTGTGGTCTCCTTCGGTCTCGTTCCGGCCGCCGCCGGCGCGACGGGTCTGAAATGGTTCGACGCTCAGGACCGGGCAGCGGTTCCCAGGCCCGATTCGGGATTACGCGACCGGGACAGCCGGGCTGGATTTGTTCTGTTTCGGCGCCGTGATGCGCGTGACCTCCTCCACGCTGGTGATCCCCTCGACCGCACGCAGCAGCGCGACCTGCTGGATCGTCGGCAGCCCCTTCTTGCGCAGCGCCGTGCGGAGCCCGTTCAGGTCGCCGCCCCGGATCAGCGCCCGCTCGTCCTCCCCAAGACGGTACACCTCGAACGCGCCGATCTGCCCGAAGTACCCGCTGCCCAGGCAGGTCGGGCATGTGTCCGGCTTGTTCTTGATCAGCACCTGACCGCCCTTCTTGAACAGCTGCTTGACCTTGGCCGCGGGCAGCCCGAGCTTCGAGAGCATCTCCGGCGAGGGCTGGTACGGCACCTTGCAGTTCTGGCACAGACGCCGCATCAGCTTCCACGACATCACGCCGTACAACGCGTTGCCCGCGAGCTCGTTATCACCGGCCGCCTTGACGAACGTCGCCACGGTCCGCACCGCTCCCTCCGCCTTGAGTGAGGCGTACACGCGCGTGCGACCGTGATCGTTCTTGCACATCTCGATCACGGTGGCGTTGTCGGGCACCTCGGCCACGACCACAACATCGGGGTCGCGACGCAGGATCGACCGCATGAACGTGCTGAACTCAGGGCCCTCGCCCTGCGGGTCGAAGACACTCTGCCGGACGCCCTCGAGGCCGGACTGCATCTCGAATTCGAGCGTTTGCACGTTTGACGTGTAGGCGTCGTGCATCTTCGCGAGGGTGTACAGCGTCGTGGTTCGGCCGTTGTCCGCCGCCGCGCCCAGCAGGACCACGCCGCGCCTCTCCTCCGTGATCGCACGCAGCTCCGCCAGCTGCGGCTCGGTCAGGCCCAGATCCTCGACCCCGCGCCGCACCGCCCCGCTCGGGTCGAAGAGCATCCCGAGGCGCATCCCCGCCGGCCCACCGGCCGTGCTCACACGCACGGTCTCGCCCAACTCATGGCGCGACACCGTGATGTCGGCCCAGCGAGGCCTGCGCCGGTCGCTCAGGTCAAGCTCCGCCGCCGATTTCCAGAAATCGATGAGCCGAACCGCCTCCGCCGGCGGTATGGACTGACGCTGCACCTTCCGAACCCCGTCCACGACCCACGACACCACGTAGGCTTTGTCTCGGCCGGGAGCGATATCCACCTGCGAGGCCCGCGCCGCCTTGGCTTGCATGTAGATCGCCTCCGCCGCCACGCGCACCGGAAACTCCTCCGAATCGGACATCGGCACCGCGACCGTCGTGCCGCCGGGCGTTTGGATCTGCAACTCCGCCTTGCCCGCGCGCTTGGCGAGCGCCTTCTCCTCTTTGGCCTGCTTCCACGTCGACGCGTCGAACCGGATCTTGAACTTCTCCGGCACACGTTCGTCATTGTTGGTGGACATCGCGTAGATCATGATGTCGGCGCTCAGAATCAGCACGACGACCCCCAGCGCGATCCCGAACGCCACGTGGCTCGTCCCCGGGATCAGGAACGCCGCCAGCAGCGCCACCGTGCCCATGCTCAGGTGCGTCATGTTCCACTTGTTGCGGCCGAGGTGAAACCGTGCCGCGTGCTTGTCCAGCACCGTCGACACGAACCACGCCCACGCCACCCACGGCGCCAGCAGCACGATCGGCTTCCACGCCGACACCAGCATCAGACCTTCCAGCGCAAGCACGTTCGGCGTGTTCGACATAGCCGGGCTAACCTCAGTCCAGGCCGGGGAGGCGACCGGCCATCCCCGGAATCTGTGCAAAATCTTCGATTCAATCCCGATCTGACAATTGGTCGGGCCACCATGCCGATCCGTGGCCCCGGGACGCCCCGGGCTGCGAACGCTCAATCCAGAACGGACGGCGGGTCAGATTGTCCTCGCGTGTGCCGTCCGTCACCCACGCGAGCGGCCTACTTCAGCTTCTTCAGCTTCATGATCAGGTCTTCTTTGTTGGGCGACGCGTCCAGGGCCACCCGCATGTGGATGTATTCCTGCTCGACCAGCTCCACCAGCGCGTCGTTGAAGTCAACCATCCCGCTCTGCCTCGCTTCCACCGAGTTCAGATACTCCCGAAGCTCGCCCTCGCGACCCTCGAGAATGTATTTCTGAACCACCGTGTTGTTGATGAGGATCTCGACCCCCGGGATCCGGTGGATCTTCTCGTGCAGCGTCGGCAGCAGCTTCTGGTACACGAACGCGCGCATCTGGTAACCCAGCATATGCCGGATCTGCCCGATCTCGCTCGACTCGAACAGCCCGTAGATGCGGCTGAACGTCTGCGTCGCGCTCGACGCGTGGATTGTGCCATAGACCAGGTGCCCCGTCTCCGCCGCGTTCAGCGCCGCCTCGAACGTCACTTTGTCGCGCATCTCGCCGATCAGCACCACGTCCGGGTTCTCACGCACCAGCGCCTTGAGCGCGATGTTGAAATCGATCACGTCGATCCCGATCTCGCGCTGGTTGATCGTCGCCTTCTTGTCCTCGAAGATGTACTCGATCGGATCCTCGATCGTGACGATGTGCACCGGCCTGCGCTGGTTGACGTAGTCGAGCATCGACGCGATCGTCGTGCTCTTGCCCGAGCCCGTCACGCCCGACAGCAGCACGATGCCCTGGGGCTGCATCGCGATCTCGGACATGATCGGCGGCAGGTACAGACCCTCGAACGGCAGGATGTTGCTCGTGATCAGCCGGGCCGCGATCGCCAGCTTGCCGCGCGCCTGGAACAGGTTCACGCGGAACCGGTTCCCCTCGTCGTAGTCGTACGCGAAGTCCACGTGCCCGTAGTGGTGCAGGTCGTCGAACTGCTCCTTGGTCAGGATGTGCTGGGCGATCTGCATGAACTCTTCGGCGGTGACCGGCTCGGTGTCCAGAGGCTTGAGAGCGCCGCGAACCCGGATCTTGGGCACGTACCCCGTCTTGAGGATCAGGTCCGAAGCCTCGAACTTGATGCACACCTTCAGAAACTTCCCGAATCGCGTCGCGTGCGGGTCGTGCTTCTGGTCCGGGTCGAGCGTGACGTGCCCGACATCTGTGGTTGTCGCTGGAGCGATCATTTCAGGACTCTCTCCCACTATCTCCGTCGGCGATGCCGCCTCCGGCTTTGGTCTGCTCAGTGAGCATGTAGACTAGCCTCGTGCCGCTGCCCGAGCGACTCTTGAACCGGCCTGCGACTCCCGGCCGCCCGGAGATGGTCGTGTCGCGGACCATTCATCGCACGCGAAGCACCTGGACAGCCTCTCGGGCGGCCTGCGGAGCGGGCCTCCGAGCGGGGGCCTCATCGCGTCTCGGTTCGCAGATCGCCCTGATGCGGTTCCGCACACCGCCAGCCCTTCCCGGCCGTGCGCACGGTCGAACGCACCCACAAAAACCCCCCGCGCGCGGGGGTGCGTCGGGCCCGTGCCCCACGGCGTTCAGTTGAGTGACGCCACCTCGGCCATGTCCTCCGGCTCTTCCTCGACCGGACGAGTCCCGAGGAATCCCACCTCCAGCTGCGTCCGGATCTTCTCCATCGCCTTGTTCTGGATCTGGCGCACCCGCTCCTTGGTCACGCCGATGATCTGCCCGACCTGCTCGAGCGTCATCGGCTTCTCGCTCTGACCGGATTCCAGGCCGAAACGGTGCTCGATCACCGTCCGTTCCACCGCGGTGAGCTCGGCCTGGTTCTCGACCACGATCCGCCGAACCTCGCTGGCCGCGTCCTGCTCGAAGTCCGCCCGCTTGGTCTCGAGGTAGTTTGACTTCTCCAGCTTGGGGTCGAAGTCCGTCGGGAAGCGCTGGCGGTACTTGCTCAGCTTCATGCCCTGGCGGCTGAACGCCTTGAGGATCGCCCGGCAGGCGTACGTGCTGAACTTGTACCCCCGACCCGCGTCGAACTTGTCCACCGCGCGCAGCAGGGCCATGTTCCCCTCGGACACCAGGTCGGCGAAGTCCACCTCGCTCATGCGCGTGCGCTTGGCCATCGCCAGCACCAGCGCCAGGTTCGTCTCGGCGATCTGCTCGCGGATCCGCTCTGCCCGCAGATACCAGTACAGGACCTGATCCGCCTGCTCGCGCTTCGGCTGCTTGTCCGCTCGCGCCCAGATCTCCTGCTGAAGCGAGTACACACGGAAACGCGCGTAGTTGAACTGGTAGAACAGAACCCGCTCCTCAGCCCCGGTCAGGATCACCTGCTGCGAACTCTTCACCGTGCGCGTTCGCGTCGAGGACAGATCGTCCATCACCGGGTGGTACCACGTGGTGTCCGGCTTGGCGATCTCCGGCGCGTCGTCGTAGATCCCGGTCTCGGCGTTCGTCTCGCGGAAGACCTCGCTGTCGATGAAGTCCTGCTCCTTGGTCAGGATCTGCGCGAGCAGCTTCTCGTCCTCGCGGCTCAGCGCCCGGCGGGCCGGCGACGACCCCTTGGCCGTGTCCTCAACCCCCACGCGGTGCTTGCGCCGCACCTGCTCCAGTGGGCTCAATGATCTCTGACTTGCCTGCTTCATCGTTCAGTCCTTCGCACCCGAAGCCCGGGCCCGGGCACCCGGTCCGGCAATCCCGATCGAACCATTCTCAGGCTTCGATCGACCGACACCCCAAGCGTCGCCCACACGGCGACTCGTGACCGACCACCAGGCAAACACACCTGACGAGCCGACCGTCTTTCGCCCCACAATGGGGCCTCGCTTCTCTCTGTCCACCCCCAACGACCGTCCCGGTCCGCACGCTGTCCGCGTGAGAGCTCCAGAACGCCGATCTGCTCAACCCGTCGCCGATCCAACAACGAAGGCTGCACGGGTTTATTACGCTCCAGGAGGGGTAAAGTTTCACCCGAATCCCGGATTCTGGTTCAGGAAACCCGCTTTTATGTACCACGTCCCGACCGCACGTGCAACAGGGTGTGGAAAAAGGCCTCCCTGACCCGGATGTCACCCAAATCGCGTTGACCGCCGGCACAGAGCGGCTTAGCCTGATCGCGGGGTCTTCGTGCGCCTTGCGGTCGCGGCGGGTCTGGTGCGTTCAGAATAACAGATTTCGCCGCCGGGGCAACCCCGGAGGTGAAGATTCGGCCCAGTTTACTTGGTGTGTGATCGGTAACACCCCGACGTTTTCGATGGAGAATCTCAAATGCCCCTCGAATTGCCCAATCTGCCGTATGCCGCCGACGCCCTCGAGCCGCACATCGATGCCCGAACCATGGAAATTCATCACGGGAAGCACCACGCGGCGTACGTGTCCAAGGCCAACGCCGCCCTGGCGGGATCCGCCTGGGCCGACAAGCCCATCGAGGAGATCGTCGCCAACCTCAGCGATATACCGGACGAAATACGTACTGCCACACGCAACAACGCCGGTGGGCACGCCAACCACTCTCTGTTCTGGCAGATCCTGGCCCCGGCGGGCAACGGGGGCGGGGGCGAACCGGGTGGTTCCCTCCTGGAAGCCATCAACGCTGCATGTGGCAGCTTCGACGCGTTCAAGGAGGCCTTCGCCACTGCGGCGACCACGCGGTTCGGTTCCGGCTGGGCCTGGCTCTATCTCGATGGCGACGGGCTCAAGGTCGGCTCCACCGCCAACCAGGACACGCCGCTCATGGGCCAGGCGGTGACGGGCATCGGCGGCACCCCGATCCTCGGCCTGGACGTCTGGGAGCACGCCTACTACCTCAACTACCAGAACCGTCGGCCGGACTACATCGCGGCGTTCTGGAACGTGGTGAACTGGCCCAACGTCGCCGAGTTGTACGCCCAGGCCCGGGGCTGATCGCGCGGCTTGCGGGGCGGAACCCGGGATTCGGGGGCTCATCCCCGGTGTGCTGTGCGTGAATCCGAGGCGCCGATGAGCGAAAAGCCCGTGCAAAGTCGGTGGGAAAATGTCGCCCTGACCATCTATCTGATCTGCCCGCTCGCGCTGGTCGCGGGGCTGTGCGTCTGGATCATGCTGTCGCTTCAGAACCGCGTGGCGCGACAGGATCGGCCGCAACAGACGCCGACCCAAGTCGAGCCCCAGCCGAACCCCGCCAGTGATCCCCCCGAATCGGGCGGTTGAATGCGGCTGCCACTCACGAAACTGTACCGCGCGTTCCCGGAACTCGACCCGTTCACCGACGAGCAGTGCCTCTGGTACATCGCCCGCGCCAAGCGAAAGCACAAGGTGCGTAATGCGATCGCGCTCTTCGGCGTTGTCGCCCTGGGGTTTCCCGCGTGGGGTCTGTTTGCCCTGCTGGCATGGCCGATTGTCGCGTGGATTGGTGGTCGGAGTTTCGCGGCCCATCGGATCCCACTGGGCCTGCTCGGTTTCATCATCGGCGTGTCCGCGGTTCTCGCGGCGGTCTGCACGATGCTGGCCAGAGACCGTTGGCTGCGATGGATGATCCGCAAAGTGCTCAACAGAGCGGTGTGCCCTTCGTGCGAGTATTCACTCCTCGGCCTGCGTGTGGAAAACGATGGCGTCGTGTGCCCCGAGTGCGGCGCGTCGCTGTCGCTGACCACGATGGGCCTGACGCCCGAGGATCTGATCGCCGAGGTCGCTACGCCTTGATGATCGGCAGCGGGCGGTAGACGCCTTCGAGCACGGCCCTGGAATCGGCCTGCATCCAGTTCTCGAGGATCGCCGCGTACACGCAGCGGAAATCGTTCTTGAACTTCAGGTCGCCGTTGTCCAGATCCGTCAGCGACGGGTGCCGGCCGTGCAGCCCGGGCTCGACCATGGGCCCGAACAGGAACATCGGGGCCGCCGTGCCGTGGTCCGTGCCGCCCGAGGCGTTCTGCCGCACGCGCCGACCGAACTCGCTGAAGGTCATGGTCAGAACGCGCGAGTCGTTCTCCTGCGCCTTGAGATCGAGGTAGAAGGCACGGACAGCCTGGGCGAACTGGTTCATCAGGTTGGCGTGGCTGCCCTGGGCGGCGCCCTGACCGGCGTGGGTGTCAAAGCCGCCGATCGACACGTAGTACACCCGCGTGGGCAGCCCGGCGCGGATCATCGCCGCCACCATCGCCAGGTCACGCCCCAGCCGCGAGCCCGGGTACCTGACGAGCGGCTGGGTCGCCACCGCCTTGCGGATCAGGTCGCTGGACACCTGCGCGTCCAGCGCCGTCCGGACCAGGAACGACGCGTTCGAGTTCGCGTCCGGCGTGGGCTCAAGTGTGTCCGGCTCGCCGCGAGCGCAGATCTGCTCGTACGGCTTGCGCAGCGACGGGTGGATGTCGTGCCCGGTCCACCGGAACAGGTCCGCGGTCTCGAACGAGATCGGCTTGACCTGCCGACCCTGCATCGCCAGCGGCGCCGTCCGACCCACCGCGATGCCCGGCTGACCCTGGACCGTGGGTTCGGCCGTCCCGCTCTCGCCCTTGCCGTAGCCGACGCACTCGGCGTCGAAGTATCGGCCCAGCCACCCGTCCCCGATCGCGGACGTGTCGGCGGTGTGCCAGATGTCCATCGACTTGAAGTGCGAGCGGTTCGGGTTCGGGTACCCCACGCCCTGGACGATGGCGCACTGTCCGTCGTCGAAGAGGTCTTTCATGCCCGTGAGGTTCGGGTGCAGCCCCACCGCGTTCGAGCCCGAAAGTCGCAGCACACGGTCGCGCGGGATCGCGATGCCCGGGCGGTTGGCGTAGTAGTCGTCCGAGCCGTACGGCACGACGGTGTTGAGCCCGTCGTTGCCCCCGCCGAGCTGCACGACGACAAGCACGCGTTCCTCGGGAACGCCGGGTTGGCTGCTCAGTCCCGCCGGCTGCAGCATTCCAAGCGCCGAGCGCTGGATGAACAGCGGCGCCGTCGTCGCCAGCGAAACAAACGACATCCCGCGCCGAAGAAAAATCCGCCGTGTATAAGTTTGATCGTCCATTGCAGGCTTTCTTCAACTCAGCTGGTATTCGGGCATAGACGTAATAAGTGACAACAACGCTACGAGCATCGCATTGTCCACCCGCCCCCCTCGGGCCTCGACGAACGCGACGAGTCCCTCGATCCGCTCCTGGAGCACCTCGCAGGCCAGGTTGATGCGGAGCAGGTACGTCACCACGTCGCGGAGGTTGATGCTGCCATCGGGCTCGCGCAGGTGCTCGACGAGGTGCATGGCGTCGTAGGTCGTGCCGTCATCGTCCCACGGATACTGGTCGGGGAGACGGCCGGTGAGCATGTAGACGAGCGTGTTCTGGCGGACGAAGAGGGTCGAGGTGTTGATCCAGGTCCGGCCGCCCTCCCAGCCCTTCACGGACGGCGGGTAGAAGATGCTCTGGCCCATGAGGTCGGCCGCGCCGGCCAGCGCTGCGAGTTGTCGCGTCGGCGTTCGCAACGATCGCACCGCCATCACGATGAGCTGGATCGGGCTCTTGATCCGTGAGCCGACGTTCGACGCTTCGTAGAAATGCGCGGAGGCGAACATCTGCTTGAGCACCGGACGCAGCTGGTACTTGTTGTCGCGAAGGGATCGTGCCATCGCCATGATGAACCGTTGACGCGGCTGGTCCGGTTCGCCGGGCATATCGTTCACGAAGTACCGGTAGAGTTTCAGGCACAGAAACTCGCTGCACGCGCGGCGCGAGAAAATGAGCTCCACGAAATCGTCGCCGTCGTAGTTGC
Organism: Planctomycetota bacterium; assembly: GCA_022563015.1. GTDB lineage: Bacteria > Planctomycetota > Phycisphaerae > Phycisphaerales > UBA1924 > JADFGU01. The sequence goes on along the minus strand of JADFOF010000017.1, from coordinate 375 downwards.
CCGTCTGGCCGAAGATCGTCTTCGCGCCGCCGTCGTGACGACGCCGGTACTGTCGCGAATCGAGGTCGATGAACGTGTCGTCGTGAAAGGAGTAGCCCGTCAGGGCGCGGGCCCCTTGCTTGATGTCGTCCTCCGTGTACCCGTGACCCTCGCCGAGCGTGAACAGTTCCATCAACTCGCGTGCCAGGTTCTCGTTGGGGTGCCGGCTCCGGTTCTGGTCGTTGTTCAGGTACTTCAGCATCGCGGGATCGCGGATGATCCCGTGGGCCAGCGCCTTGAAGTTGCCGACCGCATTGTTCCGGAACAGCTGGTTCTGCATGAACATGTGGTAGCTGTCTTCGATGGCGCGGTAATTGGTGGCGAAGTGCCCGTGCC
>JADFOF010000246.1 GCA_022563015.1 Planctomycetota bacterium | reverse complement strand
GAGGCGATGCTGCAGCCCCAGCCGCGTCAGCTCCGCCGCGTCCGTCCCGAGCACATACTCGTTGCGCGTGTCTGTCATGCAACCAATGGTACGCGCGCGGTTCATCTGGCACGTGCAGGATTCGCTGACATTCTTACCCATGCGCTTGCCCGACGCGCACAAGCGGCCAAGGCTCTCTTGTGAGCGTTCTGCATGAGAGCACGGGTGTGGCGACGGGTCGATCGCTGCTCAAGCGCGTCTCTCCGGCGCTCTGGTCGTTCCATCCGCTCGCCATGCCCGCCTCGTCGCGCGCCAACTATCGCCGAGAATTGCTGACCGCGGCGACTTATCCCTTTCTCCTCACCGGGGTGGAAACCGGCGTCGTGACCGTGCTGGTGCGGAACGCCTTCGACGGCGTGGTCGGCGACACGCTGCTCAACTACATCGTGGGGATTCTCGCGGCGAGCAAGGCCCTGGCCAACGTCGTGAGCTTCCTGTGGGTCCGCCTGAACCAAGGCCGCGACAAGCGCGCGTTCACGATCAGCATGATGTGGTCGATCCTCGTCATCGTTGTATTGCTCGCGTTTATTCCCAAGACCAGCACCGGGCTCATGGTCTTCACGGTCGGCGTGCTGCTCAGCCGGGCGATCTGGTCGGGCATGATCACCATCCGGTCCACGATCTGGAACGCCAACTATCCGCGCGCGGTGCGGGCCAGGATCACGGGAAAGTTCGCGACCGTTCAGGTGATCGTCGTCGGGCTGCTCGGCGCGGGCATGGGGGCTGCCATGGACTGGCACGAGGACAGCTTTCGCTGGCTCTTCATCGCCGGCGCCGCCGTCAGCACCATCGGCATCTGGTCCTGGAGCCGGATCCGGATCCGAGGCCACAAGGCCCTGATGCGCGCCGAGGCGGACGATGCTCTGGGCAGGCGAACCAGCAACAACCCGCTGGCGATGTTCGGCATTCTCGTGCACGACCGCGCCTTTGGCGGCTACATGTTGTGCATGTTCGTGCTGGGCACGGGCAACCTCATGGTCGCTCCCTTGCTCGCCATCGTCGTCAAGGAGCGATTCGGGATGGGCTACTTCGGGGGCATGCTCGCGACCAGCACGATCCCGATGCTCATGATGCCCGTCCTGATTCCGCTCTGGTCCAGGCTGCTCTCGCACTGGCACGTGGTCAAGTTTCGCACGATTCACGCCTGGGTCTTTGCGCTTGCCAACGTGATGTTCCTCGTTGCGTCGCTGCTCGTGAATCCAACGCTGCTCTTCCTGGCGGCCATGGTGCAGGGCATCGCCTTTGGGGGCGGCGCTCTCGCATGGACGCTCGGGCACCTCGACTTCGCCCCGCCCAACCGAGCAAGCCAGTACATGGGGGTCCACGTCACACTCACGGGTGTGCGCGGGCTCTTCGCCCCATTCATCGCGGTGGGTCTGTACCAGCTCCTCGAGCACGGGACTGAGGGAGCCGGCTCCTGGGTGTTCGGACTCAGCGCCGTTCTGTCGGGTCTCGGCGGGATCGGTTTCCTGATCCTCACCATGCGCATGCACCTGCCGGAGAAACACCGCGATGAACCCATCGAGATCACGCCGCCCAGCCGCACCGGCAACTGATCGCCCGGTATTCGTCGGCGAGGCGTGCAGACGACGGATCCCAACAATGTCGGCCGAGCTCCCGTGCGGATAGACTCGCCCCGGAGACCCACATGAGCACGATCGACCTTCGCAGCGACACCGTCACCCAACCAACCCAGCCCATGCTGGACGCGATGACGACCGCGCCGCTGGGCGACGACGTTCTGGGCGATGATCCGACCGTCATCCAATTGCAAGAGCATGTGGCGAAGTTGCTCGGCAAAGAGGCAGCCTGCTTCGTCCCGACCGGCACCATGGCCAACCAGACCGCCATCCGCGCCCACACGCAGCCCGGCGACGAGATCATCACGCACGAGGACAGCCACATCATCCACTACGAGACCGGTGCGCCCGCGGCGTTGTCGGGCGTGATGATCCGCGTCCTGCGTGGCGAGCGCGGGCAGTTCGATCCGCAGGACGTGCGCGACGCGATGCGCTCGGGCGACACCCACTTCCCCAGCAGCCGACTGCTGGTCGTGGAGAACACGCACAATCGCGGCGGGGGATCGGTGTGGGCGCTGGATCGGCTTCAGGCGGTGTGCCGAACCGGCCGGGAGCTCGGCTTGCGCGTTCACCTCGACGGGGCCAGGCTGTGGAATGCGTGCGCGGCCAGCGGATCGTCGCCGGAGGACTACGCCTCCCTGTGCGACTCGGTCTCGGTCTGTTTTTCCAAGGGGCTGGGGTGCCCGGTGGGTTCGGCGGTGGCCGGGGACCGCGCCTTCATCGACCGAGTCCGCCGGTATCGAAAGATGTTCGGCGGAGCCATGCGCCAGTCCGGCATGCTCGCCGCCGCCGCGCTCTATGCGCTCGAGCACCACCGCGATCGGCTCACCGAAGACCACACCAACGCGCGACGGCTGGCGGAGAAACTGTCCGGGGTCTCCTCGGTGCGCGTCGACACCGACCGGATCGAAACCAACATGGTCTTCTTCGCGTTGGAGGGGATGCCGGCGCCCGAGGTGTGCGAGCGGCTGGCCGACGCGGGTGTGCTGATGCTCCCCGAGTCGTCGCGCGTGGTGCGGGCTGTGACGCACATGGGCGTCACGGGCGCGATGATCGACGAGGCAGCCGAGCATATTTCAAGGATTCGCGTGTGAGCGCACAAAAAAGACCGCGGGAAGGCGACTGCCCGCGGCCCCTGGATCCCGCGGGCGTAGAATACCCGCGGAGGTTGCGCCTGAGTAACTGTGTTGTCGATTCGTTTCGGCTCTCGGCCGTCCCTGCGCTTTTCGCCCGATGTTGTGGTGCCCGCCATATCGTGGCACACCTACATACTGTTCGGATGCGCGAGGGTTGCGTTTCGTTCCGCATCAAGAAAGTTTTTTTCGTCCCGACCCCGCTCAGGCCACGTCCGACGCACGCCCCGTGTGCCTGCTCATCGACCCGACCGCCTGACCGATCGAGCGCATGATGACCCGGTGGGCCTCGTCGGAAATATCAATGAACTTCAGGCCCATCGACCGCCTGCGGAAGCCGTTGCGCTTGAGCCAGACGACCTCGACCTTGACCAGCCCTCGCTCCGGCTCGTTGAGCAGTGTCAGGCAGATGACCTGCCCGGGCTTGACGCGCGGGCCTCCCTTCATCCGCACACGCATCCCCGTTGACGAGACATCCTCGACCGTGCCGAAGCTGCACCGGAAGGGTGGCCTGGCGAACCGTCCGCGGGCACGCTTTTCGTCTTCGCGCGTGACCGTGTCCACGAACAGCAGCATGTTTCTCGCGTAGCGCATCGTTATGCAGGAAGTCGTCACTCTGGAGCCCCATCTTGAGCCCTGATCGCCGATTCCGCGACGTGATAACCCACGATGGACGTCTGCCTGTGCGGATCGGTCCGGACGGGGGTGGCGGCGCGGGCTCACCTTGATGTAGAATCTGCGGATGATCGCCAGAACCCTGCACGCTGTGCTCGCCCTGTCCGCCGTCGGAATCGTCACGGTTAATGCCGCCCTGGGCCAACGGGGCGAGGTGATCGTCGAGGGCTTGACCATGCCCGTGGACGCCGCGGCGGACCCCACGCACGCGGACCGGTTCTTCATCGTCGAGCAGAAAACGGGCGATGTTCGAATCGTGCAGGACGGTCGACTGCTGGACGAGCCCTTCCTGCACCTGGACAAATCACGATTCGACTCCGGCGGGTGGGAGCAGGGCTTGCTCGGGATCGCGCTGGACCCGGCGTACGCCGAGAACGGATACGTCTACCTGAACTACACCAATGCCCGCGGCGACACCCACGTCTCGCGCTTCAAGGCCGACTCGCCCACGCACGTCGATCCCGACAGCGAGGCCGTCATCATCAAGATCGATCAGCCGTATGGGAATCACAACGGCGGGTGCATCCGCTTCGGCCCCGACGGGATGCTGTACATCGGCATGGGCGACGGCGGGCTGGCCAATGACCCAAAGGGCAACGCGCAGAACCGGCTTTCGCTCCTGGGCAAGATGCTCCGCATCGACGTATCGAACAAGCCTGAAGAGGGGCAGTCGTACCGCATCCCAAAGGGTAACCCATTCGCTTATGTCGACGATGCTCAGCCCGAGATATGGGCGCTCGGACTGCGCAACCCGTGGAAGTTCGAGTTCGACTCGATGGGCCGAATGTGGATCGCCGACGTGGGACAGAACAAGTGGGAGTGGGTGCACCT
>JADFOF010000016.1 GCA_022563015.1 Planctomycetota bacterium | reverse complement strand
TGGGGGTCGGCTGGGGATGGTGGGCATGCTTGGGTATGTGGTGCTGGGACTGGTCGGGCTGCCGATCTTTGCGCACGGGGCGGGTGGATTGTCGCACGTGTGGGGGGCGTCGGGCGGGTACCTGCTGGGCTTTGTCGTGGCGCAGCCGATTATTTCGGCGATCTCCCGCGTTCGGATAGGTACGCGGGGGGGTCCATTGGCGGTGTGCGTTGCGGTATTGGCCGGGCACGCGGTGGTGTTCGTGCTGGGCGTGACGTGGCTGAAATTGTGGGGAGACGCGGCGCTGTCGGAGCAGATCTCGTGGGCCGGCGCATGGTTCTGGGGCTGCGCGGTGTTTCTTCCCGGGACGTTCGCCAAGGCGGGGATCGCGGCGGTACTCGGGCCGGGGCTGGTTGGGCTGGGTCGTCGGCTGGGGTGCTGAGGCGGAGCCGGGAACGAAAAGCGGGGCAACTGAAATATCGTGGTTGCGACGCGGGTTAGCGCGTGTATGGGACCGGTGTCCCGACGCGGAATAGTGTGCCGTGGCGGAACGAACGCGTGAGGAGCAAAGCATGGTTTTGGACGAGATCAGGAAGACGTGCGGGTGCAGGCACATCATTGTGCCGCGACTGCTGGCGGGACTGCCGTTGACGGCGTTTGGTGTGATGCACCTGACGGGGGCGATGCCGATGCGGCCTCTGCTCGAGGCGGCGGGGTTTCCGGCGCCCGGATTGATGGCGATCGTGGCGCCGCTGGCGCAGCTGGTGGCGGGCCTGCTGCTGCTGAGCGGCGCGTTTGCGCGTATCGGCGGGCTGATCGCGATCGGCACGATGGCCGGCGCGATCATGACGCATGTGAAGATCCCCAGCGATCAATGGCCGATCGCAACCACAGACGCGACGCAAGGGCCTTGGCCCGAGCCGAATTTTCCCCTGTTGTACATGGCGATCCTGATCGTGCTGAGCGGGGTGTACGTGCTGGTGCGCGGTGGCGGGGCATGGAGCATTGACAGTCGTTCCCGAAAGGGAATGGCAAGGAGTGCGGGTGGGACCCCTTCGGCCGAGACATCCGGCGGGTGATTTGCTGCCCTGCCCGGCCGGATGACCGGCGGAAGACCCCACGCACGGGAGCCGGCGCCGGCCCTATGGGTCGCCCGGCTCCCTCTTTTTTTTGTGGCGGGCAGCACCGGGAAACGAACGCGCCGAAAGGCGCACTTGAGCGCGCGCGGATCAAAGATGGTTTCGAGATGGGCGCGGGACGCCGAGTCTGAGTCCGCGAAGGCTCGGATGTCTTTGATGACGGCTGCGATCCGAGCCTTCGCCCGCGGCGGGCTCAGACTCGGCGTCCATTCGAGTGGGCGGGAGGTCGCGGGGGGACGGCTCTGATCTGATGCGGTGCCGGTCAGTACGAGCTCTTGCGGAACGAGATGACCTCGCCCTCGTCGAAATCGACGATGATGTCGAAGTCTTCGCCTTCCCAGGAGTAGGTCTTTCGTGTGGAGCGTCCCGAGCCGCTGACGAGTCCGCCGCCACCGATGTCGTACCCGCCCACGGAGTCGTCGGTGCCCGAGCCGAGGATGGCCTCGACCTGGGCGATGGTCATGCCGGTCTCGAGTTTGGCGAAGTTCTCGTCGGTGATCTTGTTCTCGCACGCGACGAGCATGGGCAGCAGCAGGATCGCGGGCACGAGTTTGAGGAGGGTTCGTCGCATGGGTGGGCTCCCTTGAATCCGGCCGCGATGGACGCCCGAACGCCCGAGCGACGTGCGCGGCCGAGACGAGCAGCATACCACATCGCGGGACGCGGTGCCGGGCAACCGGCCCAGATCTTTGTTGGGCCTCGGTTCGTGGGTCGATGCGGCGGGCCCGGCCGAACGGGTGCTACAGTGGATCGGAGCGATCGGCGGTTCCACAACCACGATGCCACGAGCGAAGAAAGGCACACCGATGCCGATGGCAACCGCGCGTCACATTCTGGTCAAGACCGTTGAAGAGGCGCTGGAGCTGAAGGGCCGGATCGACGGGGGCGAGGACTTCGCGGAGATGGCCAAGGCGCACTCGGAGTGCCCGTCGGGCAAGTCGGGCGGATCGCTGGGCGAGTTCGGGCCGGGCAAGATGGTCAAGGAGTTTGACGCGGTGGTGTTCGGCGATCTGCCGGTGGGCCAGGTTTCCGAGCCGATCAAGACATCGTTCGGCTACCACCTGATCCAGGTGGAGCAGCGTGTTTCGTGAGCGGCTGTGTGTCGAGAATGATCGATTCGGACGTGGGCATGAGGGGCTAGCCCGGCCCGCCCGGAATTGGTCATGAACGGTGCGCACAGGTGGGTGGATTCACTCAAGTAGGTCCATTTTTTGGACGAGAGCATGAGATCGTGGAACGTCGCCGCCAGAAGTCCAAGATCACTGATAAGCGCAAGGACTTGCGTTACACGACGATGGGCATCGCGTGTCCGCTGGGACAAATCGTGGACTTATCGGCGTCCGGGATGCGGATCCGCACGCCGGGCAAGCCGAGCCTGAGCAAGGGACGGTCCGAGCAGTTCGTGCTGCGTTCGGACCGGCAGAAGCTGACGGTGACCGGGTGTGTGGCGTGGGTGCGCCGCCGGTCGCTGATCTCGAAGCAGTATGAGATCGGCGTGCGTTTCACGGACAGTCGGCCGGCCATTCGCGAGGCGCTGGTGGCGTTCGCCAAGTATGGGTTCGTCTCGTCCGCGACGACATCGGCATCTACGTCGACGATGAATGAATCGGGATCCTCCACGCCGCAGCCCAAGGTCGCCAAGGCCGCGATCATAGTCGAGAACTACTACAAGATCCTCGGCGTGGACCGCAACGCGGACGAGGACATGATCCGCAGGGCGTACTGGGCGCTGGCCAAGACGTACCACCCCGACAGCAACGACGATCCGGCCGCGGAAGTGAAGTTCCGCAAGATCAACGAGGCGCACGAGGTGCTGATGGATCCGCGCAAGCGCCGTCGGTATGACGAGATATTGCTGGCGCACATGAACGCGGCGTAGGTTTCGATCGGCGCGTCGCACGGACCGCGGTCAACCGCCGCCGGGCCGGGCGTAGCTGTTGAGATACCCGTCCTTCCAATACTTTGTGCCGCTGACACTGGCGGACAGGGCGATCCCGTTTTTCGTGAACTGGTAGACCTCCATCCCGGAGTGGATGTTCTCGGCGCCGGTGACGCCACCGCCCTGGTCGCCGGCCTGTGCGATCGCCTGAGCTTCGCCGCCGAACTCCCAGCCATCGCGTATGAAGGTGTTGAGCACGTGCTCGTCGTAGAAGACAAAGACGGCGCGAAAGTCGGTGACGCCGATCCCGATGCCGACGCCCAGCTCGCCCATCTTCATGTACGTGTCTTTGCCGGTCGTGTTGTCGTGAACGACGCCGAAGCCGCCACCGGTGGTGACAAAGATGATGTTGGTGCCGATGCTGCTGAACACGCCGTAGCCCGCGGCGTTCTGGATCTTTTGCTTGGCCTCGGGCGCCTGGGTGTAGAGTTCGGCGAGTGCGGCATCGCGCATTCGGAGCGTGTATGCCCGTTTTTCCTGGGCGGAGCTGCCCTTGGCGGAAGCGCAGCCGCCGACGATCGAAATCGCAGGGGCGACGAGCAACGCCGCCACAATGAGCACGAGTGGTCTGTTCATCGCGGATCTCCTGCCTCGGTTCGAGGAAAGGGTGTGGGAGCGCGGCAGTATACCGCGGCGGCGGGCGGCACGACCGGATCCTGCCGGACGCGCAGTGTTACACTGACACCATGCCGAATCAGGCTCGTGCAAAGCCAGAGCGGTGGACCACCAGGCGGCTGCTGGTCTGGATGGCCGAGGCGTTCGCGGCGGCGGGTCTGGATTCGCCCAGGCTGATGGCTGAATTGATGCTGTCGCATGTGATCGGGTGCGAGCGGCTTCGGCTGTACATGGAGGGGGATCGGCCGGCGGCGCCGCTCGAGCTGGATCGGCTGCGCGAGCTCACCGCCCGGGCGCTCAAGCACGAGCCCGTGCAGTACCTGACGGGCGAGGCGTGGTTCTTCGGGCTCGGGTTCAAGGTGGATCGGCGCGTCCTGATCCCGCGCCCGTCGAGCGAGACCATCGTGGAGCGTGTCTTCGAGCACTGCCGGGCGGCACCGGGGTTCGGGGGGCGCACCGGCCAGGGCGTGCTGATCGCCGACGTCTGCACCGGGTCCGCGTGCATCGCTGTGGCCCTGGCCAAGAACCTGCCCGGGGCGCGGGTGGTGGCGACGGATATCTCGCACGAGGCGCTCGAGGTCGCGGCTGAAAACGTCGCACGTCACGGCGTGTCGGATCGCATCGATCTGCTCGCCGGCGATCTGCTGGCGCCGCTCTACGAGCATCCGGCGACGAGCGGGCGCGGCAGCCTGCACTATCTCGTATCGAACCCGCCGTACGTCCCCGACGCGGAGTGGGCGCAGGTCGAGGCGAACGTGAAGGAGCACGAGCCGACGGTCGCGCTGCGCGGCGGGGGAGACGGGCTGGCGTATGTGCGCAGCGTGCTCGAGGGCGCTGCGGGGTTGCTGCGCCCGGGGGGGCTGGTGCTGGTCGAACTGGCCGAGTCGACCGCGGACGAGGCCGAGGCGATCGCACGTGGGCAGGCGGGGCTGGTGGACGTGGAAGTGATCGCGGACTTTGAGGGCAAGGCCCGGGTCGTGTGCGCCCAGCGAGCGGTGTGACGATGTGTGCATGGGCGCGAGGCGGGGTGGTGGCACCCGGATCCAAGGGTCCGCGGACTCACGCTCGGCGTCAGACTCGCGCATGGTCGCGGGTTAGATCAGATGTGGTTCACGTTCGAGTCGAGGCGGCCTGGTGGATCGCGGCCTTGACCTCGTCGAGCAGCCGCTCGATCTGGATGGGCTTGAACAGGACGCTCTGGAGTCCTTCCTGCGAGGCGCGGACGATGGAGTGGTTGGGGTCGTAGCCGAACCCGGTCATGAGAATGACGGGCAGATCCTCGCGGACGCGTCGGGCGGCGGCGAAGACCTCGTAGCCGTTGCGGTCGGGCATCTTGATGTCGCTGAGCACGAGATCGAACGGATGCTGCTGCGGCTGATTCAGCGCGTCGATGGCGACCTGCCCGTTCTCGCAGGCGGTGACGAGGGCGCCTCGGTTTCGGAGCACGTCCGAGATGATGCGCCGGACCTTCGCGGCATCGTCGGCGACCAGGATGTGCTTGCCGACCAGCGCGGGATCTTTCCGGCGTTCGCGCAGGGCCCGGTCCACGCCGAGCAATGTCTGTGGGCCGGCGGCGGCATCGCGGACACGGCTCCTGATCGCGTTCACGTCGTCCTTGATCTGGGCGAGGTGTCGTGCGACGTCGGGGTCTTTTCTGGCGGCGTTGTCGAGGACCTCGGTTTCACGGAGGATGTCGTCGAGGGGCTCGCTGAGTTCGCCCGCGACCCGCCCCGCGACCGACTCGTTGGTCGCGGTCCGTTCGACGACCAGCAGGTCGAGCATGTGCAGCGCCAGGGCGATGTAGGCGCTGAATATCTCTGCGAAGCGCTGATCGTCGGCGGAGAAGGAGTCGAGCTCGACCGATTCGACGTCGAGGACGCCGATGACCTTGTCGTGAAGGCGCAGCGGCACCACGAGCGACGACTGCGCGCCGGCGAATGCGGGGAGGAAGTGCTCCTCCTTCGAGGCGTCCGGGCAGCGTATGGTCTGCCCGGTGGCGGCGGCGCGGCCGGCCAGACCGTTGCCCTCCGCTCGCGGGTACAGGTCGAACTCCCGCGCCTCGGGAGAAAGCCCGCAGGACAGGACCAGCTCGAGCTTGCCGGTCCGCTCGTCGATGAGGCGGACGGCGAAGTGGTCAAAGCTCAGCAGATTGTGCGCGTATCGGATGATCTTGTTCTCGAGCAGCGTGAGACGCTCGACCATGTTCATCTTTCGGATGGCGTCGGCCTCGAGACGGACAAGCTCACGCCCGGCCTGCTCGACCGCGGCGAATTTCTGTTCGGCCAGCCCGGCCCGGGTCACGTCGTGTACGCTGATCGACATGCCCCGAACGCCGTCGGGCGAGGTCGTCGGCCAGACGCGCACCTCGTACCAGCGCGGCTTATCGTCGACATTGATCTCGAACCGGCGGATCAACTCGGCCCGTTCTTCGCCGACGGGCGTGGCGCTGAGCAGAGCGCCGGCGTCGCGGCAGATGTCCTGGATCCGTGAGGCGACCTCGGCGGGCAGGGCCGCGAAGACGCGGTTGGACCGCAGCACCTCGCCCCCGACCGAGACCAGCGCCAGCCCGAGCCCGATACTCTCGAGCAGATCGGCGTGGGCGGGCCCGTTGTTGGGCGGCACCGTCCCGTCGGGTGTCGCGGGCAGGATCTCAAGGTCGAAGCGGTCGCCGAGCAGCCGGGTCAACTCGCGCGGGTCCACGCCCGGCGGGGGTGAGATACGCAGCTTCGGCCGAGACTTGGCCATATGGCCTTTTGAACCTCTCTCGCGTCTTGGGCGAAGTCTAGTCCTGCATCAAGTTGCCTGTCGGGAGCGAATCAGAGCTTGACATCGGCTGAAACGGTGCTGTTACTGTGGCTGGAACCCCCCGGAAGTCCGAAAGATGGTTCTCCAGGTCCAACCATGATCGAAGTGAGGGATATAGCGAAGTCGTTCGGCCGCGTGAGGGCGGTGCGTGGCGTAAGTTTCGACGTGGGTCGCGGCGAGGTCGCCGGGCTATTGGGAGCCAACGGGGCCGGCAAGACCACCACGCTGCGGATGATCACCGGGTTCCTGCCGCCCGACGCCGGCGTTATACGGATCGTGGGGCTGGACATGGCTCAGCAGTCGGTCGAGGCGCGGCGTCGGATCGGGTACCTCCCCGAGTCGGCGCCGGCCTACAGCGAGATGCTGGCCCGCGATTATCTGACGTACCGGGCCAGGCTGTTCGGCCTGGATCGGCGCGCGGTGCGGGCGCGGGTCGGGCACGTCATGGATCGATGCGGGCTCGGGCCGGTGGCCCGCCGACGGATCGGGCACCTGAGCAAGGGGTTCCGGCAGCGTGTGGGGCTGGCGTCGGCGCTATTGCACGACCCGGAGGTGCTGGTCCTGGACGAGCCGACCAACGGGCTCGACCCGGCACAGATCCGCGCGGCGCGGGAGCTGATCAAGGAGCTGGCCCAGGACCGGACCGTGCTCATCAGTTCGCACATCCTGCCGGAGATCGAGCTGGTGTGCGACCGGGTGATCATCATGGCGGCCGGGCGGGTCCGCGCGGACGGGCGGGTCAGCGAACTCTTGGCCACGTCCGACGATCTCGCCCGGTACTACGTCGAGATCCGGCCCAAGGCCGACGGCCGGGGGACGGCGGGCGAGGCCGCGGTCGAACTCGTGCGTGCGATCCGGGGCGTGCGTTCGGCGCGCTCGAAAGGCAGCCACGGGGAGTGGGCGAAGGTGACGATCGACGCGGAGCGGGGCGCGGGGGATCTGCGTGAGCCGATCGCGGTGGCGGCCGGGCGGGCCGGGGCCCTGGTGCGCGAGCTCCACGCCGACAAGCCGAGCCTGGAGCGACTTTTCCTGCGGATCATGGAGACGGAGGAGACGCCCGGCGGGGGCGAGAACCGCGAGGAGCGACGATGAGGGCGGTGCAGGTGATCGCGGTGCGCGAGTTCGCGTCGTTCTTCCGCCTGCCGGTGGGGTGGGTGGTGATCGCGCTGTACTTGCTTCTGACGGGGCTTGTGTTCGGCGCCACAGTGCTGCGGCCGGGCGAGGCGGCGTCGCTGCGCAACTTTTTCGGCTGGGCCAACTGGCTGCTGCTGCCGATCGCGCCGGCGGTGTCGATGCGGCTGTTCTCCGAGGAGACGCGTTCGGGGACGGCTGAGGGGCTGATGACGGCGCCGGTGTCTGATGCGGCGGTGGTGCTGGGCAAGTTCGTGGGCGGGGGCATGTTCCTCGCGGCGCTATTGTTTCCAACGCTGGTGTACGTCGCGGTGCTGGGAGGCGCGTCGGACCCGGCGCCGGATCCGGGCCCGATCGTCGCGGGGTACCTGAGCCTGCTGCTGGTGTCGGGGCTGTACCTGTCGATCGGGCTGCTGGCGTCGTCGCTGACGAGCAACCAGACGCTGGCGTTCATCGGGACGCTGCTGGGGCTGGTGATCGTGCTCATGGTGACGAGCACGGCGACGGGGTGGGCGCCGGCGTGGCTGGCGGACCTGCTGGCGGCGCTGTCGATCCCGGCCCGGGTCGGCGATTTCGCCAAGGGCGTGATCGACACCGGCAACGTCGTGTTCTTCCTCGCCGCGACCGCGTGGTTCCTCGTCCTCACCTATGTCGCCGTCGGGTCCAGGAGGTGGCGATGAGCGCACGCGTGAGCACGGGGCGTCGGCTGCGGTTCGCGTTCATGGCCGCGGCGCTGATCCTGGGAACCACCGCGTCGGCGGTGCTGGCGACGCTCATCGCGCAGCGCAAGGCGGTGCGCTTCGACGTCACGCAGACACGGATGCACCATCTGGCGGACCGGACGCTCTCGCTGCTGGCGGATCTGGACGACGGGTACGAGATCGTGCTGGCGTTCAATGCGCGGGCGACGGACCGGTGGGGTCGGCTGCGCGTGGATCGCCGGGCGCGACAGCGGACCGACGACGTGCTCCAGGAGATGCTGCGCGTGCGCCCGGACCTGGCCATCACGTCGATCGATACCGGCTCGGCGGAGGGGTCGGCGGCGTATGAAGCGCTGCTCCGCCGGCTGATCGAACGCGAGGGCGAGGCGATCGACGCCCACGCGCAGACCGTGCGGACGGCGGCGGAGGAGTTGGCCCAGGCGGCGCAGGCCATGCGCGGCACGATTCCCGAGCGGCTCGGCCGATTGGCCGCGACGATCGTGGTCACAGACGCCATCACCCAGACGCTGCGCGCGGGCATCGAGGATCAGGCCCAGCGCGTGGTCCGGCTCGCGGCGCAGCTCGAACAGCCCGCGCAGGACGCGATGACGAAGTTGACGCGGCCCGAGAGCGGGCTGTGGCTGCCCGAGTCGGCCGAGCTGGCGGCGACGCTGCCGACGCAGTTGGGCGTCGTGTCAACCAACCTGGACGCGCTGGCTGACGAACTGCGCACAGCGGTCGCAGCGGACACCACGCTGGGCGATTCGACGCGGGCGCTGGCGCGCGAACTCGCGCGAGCGCTGGAACAGCTTCGCAACGCGGCGATGGTGCGCGCGGACGAGCTTCGGCGGCTCAGGCCGCTGGACCTGCACCGCATCCGGCGGGCGCTGACGTCCGGCGAGGTGGTGCTGGTGATCGGACCGGCGGGGGTCGGTGTGACGGCGGTGGACTTCGCGGCCATGTTCCCATCGACGGATCTGATCGACGCAACCACGGGGATGCAGACAGACCTGCGCCGGCGTGCGGAGGAACTGCTGACGTCGGCGCTCGGGAGCCTGTCGTCGCCGCTCAAGCCCATCGTCGTGTTTACCCACGCCGAGGCGGTGCGGGGCGTGACCGATCCGCGGGTGTTCGGCACTGCGGCCAAGCGACTGGAACTTCGGGGGATGGACGTACTGGAGTGGGCGATCGCGCTGGATCCTTTGCCGCCGGATCTCGTCGCCGTGGATCCCGCCGGCGAACGACCTGTGGTGTGGATATTTCACGACGCGGCGTCGTGGGAGTCGTCACGCAACGAGGGTTCGCTGTCGGGTCCGGCCAAAGCGACTGAACTCGGTCGCGCCATGGGGCAGGTGCTGGAGCGCGGGGGCTCGATGCTGGTTTCGTGCAACCCGAGCGTGCTGCCGGGGTACGGGCAGGCCGACCCGACGGTGGCGGTGCTGGGCGCGTTCGGGCTCGAGGCGTCGAGCGGACGGGCGATGCTGCGCGAGGGGCGCAGCGGCGGGCAGCGGACGATCACGCCGGACTTTCGGATCCACATCGCCGAGTCGGAGCACCCGATCTCCGGGGCGGTGTCGGGGCTGCCGATCTGGATGAGCTGGCCGGTGTCGGTCGGGGCCGCGACGGAAGGTGACGCGCCGGGGGCTGAGTGGTGGCCGCTGGCGACGATCGAGGCGGGCGACACGGGCGCGTCCGAGCGCGTCTGGGGCGAGAGCGAGTGGCTCGCGATGCGGCGCACGCCCGAAGCTCAGCGGGGGTTCCTGACGAATCTGCCCGCCTTCGACGCCGAACGCGACGACGGGTCGGGGCCGTGGGTGGTGATCGCGGCGGCTCAGCGACCCTCACCGGCGGGGCTGGGCGAGCAGCGGCTGGTCTATGTCGGCACGAACGGGTGGTTCGTGCGCAACGTGCTGCTCAGGAGCCAGGAGATCGATGGGCGGCTGGTGTCGGTCTACCCGGGCAACGTCGAGCTGCTCGAGGCGTCGGTGTACTGGCTGGCGGGTCAGGACCGCATGATCGCGCGGTCGGCGACGGCGCAGGCTATACCGCTGGTGCGGATGCTCTCGGGCGCGCAGCTTCGCACCATCAACCTGGGGCTGATCGGCGTGCTGCCGGCGCTGGTGCTGCTGATGGGGATCGGCTGGCGCGTGCTGCGGGGGTAGGTGATTGCTCCAGGCCCAGTGCGGATTCAATCAACGCGTTGTGTCCGTAACTGTACGGACGCCGAGTCTGAGTCCGCGAAGGCTCGGATCGCGCAGGTCAACGATCGTATCCGAGCCTTCGCCCGCAGCGGGCTCAGACTCGGCGTCGGCGCGCTCAGACACGGCGTCTTGCGCACATCTGAACTGAAACCGCGCTAGCGACCCGCCTTGAAGAGCGTGCGGAGTGATTCATAGATGTCGTCGCGGCCGTCGATCCGCGAGGTGATGAGCACGGGCTCGCCGTCGGCGTCGGGCGCACCCGTGGGGAATGCTTCCTTGAGGACGTTGATGAAGTTGCCGCTGCCGTAGGCCGACGCGACCTGGCAGTAGCCGAACATGTTGACGCGCGGGAGGAGGCGATCGTCGAGGAGCGTGGCGCAGAGCCGGTTGTCGGCCTCGGAGGAGTTGTCGCCGTCGGAGAAGTGGAAGAGGTATGTGTTCCAGGCGTTTGGGTCGTACTGTGCGTCGATCATGTCGGCGCAGCAGGCGTAGGCGGAGCTGATGCGCGTCCCGCCGTCCTCGCGGACGCCGAAGAAGGTCTTCTTGTCGACCTCGGCTGCGCGTACGTCGTGGATGATGTAGCGGCTCTCGACGCCCTCGTAGTTGCGGCCGAGCCAGGTGTCGATCCAGAACGCTTCGAGGCGGACGAGTTCTTTCTGCTGTTCACCCATCGAGCCCGAGACGTCCATCATGTAGATGATGGCGGCGTTGGACTGGGGCTTTCGGGTTTGCTTCCAGCTTCGGTACCGGAAGTCGTTGCGGATGGGGACGACGACGGGCTGGTCGGGGTCGTAGGCGCCCATGGCGATCTGGCGCTTGAGTGCCTCGCGGTAGGTGCGCTTGAAACTCCGCAGGCCGGCGGGCCCGACCGGTCGGATACCGGCGTAGCGATCGCGCGTGGTGGCGATCCGATTGGCGCCCTTGGGCTTGATGCGAGGGAGTTCGAGCTCTTCGGCGAGGATGTCGGCCAACTCGTCGAGCGAGACGTCGACCTCGATGATGTGCGTTCCCTCGTGTGTGCCGCCCTCGTTGCCGGGGCCCACGTCGTCGCCCTCGCCACCCTCGCCCATGCCGACGCCCGCGGAGTTGTCGCCGTAGCGGAACGTCGGGATGTCGATGTCGTGGACGGGAATCGAGACGTAGCGGCCTCCCTCGCTGCCGATGATGTCGCCGCGGGAGAGATAGTCGCGCAGATCCTCGCGGATGCGGCCGCGAACGATCTGGCGGAATCGCTGGTGGTCCTGTTCGATGCGATTGAACATGCGTCGTCGGGCTCCGGACCGGCCGGTCCACCATGAGATGTACGAAACCAAGCATCGGCCGGATCGCTCAATCGGGCGAGCGGAATCCGGCGTGTCTCTATTCCGTTTGGGTGGGCGCGGATGGATCGGCGTCCGCGGGCCCGTGCGCGGAGCGCCGGGCCAGACGCCTCGAAAGGATCGACCACGCGATCAGCCCGGCGGGGATGGCGACGGCCAGCTCGGCGATGCGGTTGACCAGATCGGCGATGATCCCGAGCGAGACGGCGGCGATGGCGAATCGGCCGGCGACGAGCCCGATCGCCCACTCGCGGAACCCCAGCCCGTTGCCGGTGAACGGGACCAGCAGGACGACCTGGCTCACCGTGGCCAGCAGGACCGCCGGGAGCACGTCGATGGGCGATCCGATGAGCCGGAACGCAACCCAGTACCGCGCGGCCCAGACGAGCATGTCGAACCAGCGGACAACGCCGGCGGCGAACAGGACGGAGACTCTCGGCCGCGACCGCCGCGTTGCGATCGAAAGGAGCGTGAGCAGCGCGGCGACGCCGAGCACCGCGGCGAACCAGAACTCGACGGATTGGCCGAAGAGCAGCGCCGAGACCGCGAGCAGCCCCGCTGCGGACGCCATGCTCAGCCCGACGCTCTGCACCAGCACCATGGTCGAGACGCGGATCGGGACGTGGTTGACGGTGCGGTGGTAGGCGAAGCGCCCGAAGAGCCCGGGCCTCATGGGCAGGTAGTTGAGCAGCCAGGCGGTCGCGACCACGGTGGTCATCTCGGAGAATGCGATGTGGGCGGCCCTTCGGTACAGGATGCACAGCGACCACGAGATGAGCAGCCAGTTGAGCAGGGGGAGCGCCAGCGCCGCGGCGATGAGCGCGGGCGAGGGGACGGTGATGGACTTGAGCGCGGTGCCGAGGTCGTCGCGATTGAGCCACACCGCGAGCAGGGCCGAGCACAAGAGCGCCAGCCCGATGATCGAGCCGACGAGTCTTCGGCCGACCGAGCGTCGGTCGGAGGAGATGAGACGTTTCAGGAACGGGGGGGGGACAAATCCGTGGGACGATTCGCCGACGGTGCTCACCTGCGGCCCCCGGCGCCGGAGGGCGTCCGGGTACTAAAGGCGTAGCCCCCGGCGCGAAGGCGGGCCTGAAGCAGCGTGGCCAGCCGCGACGTGAGCGTGTCGTTGGATTCGACGGCGCGGCGGAAGATCTCGTGATCCGGATCCGTCGCCCGTGTGAGCAGCACCGGGGGCATCGCCCGCGTGTCGGTCTCCTCGAGCGCGGCGAGTTCGAGCGGCTTGAACTCGGCAACCAGGGCCGCGGTGGGCAGGATCGTCAGCAGCAGCGACTTGCCGGCGGGGCTGAGCGTGGGGTAGCGCTGGGCGGCGGCCTCACCAAACTGGGCGATCTGCTCGGGCGTGAGCCTGCCCTGCGCAGTAGTCGGCAGCGCCATCCACCCCGCGAGCGTGGCGATCGTCCCGGGCAGCGTCAACTCGGGATCGGACTTCAGTCGGGTGATGAGCTGATCGAACCCCATCACGCTGGCGGCCAGTGGGGCACGGAGAATGGGCGGCGCGTCGGCGCCCAGGCACATGGGCCCGGGCTCGTACCCGACCTCGGCCGACGGGATGAACCCCTGGACGATCTGCATCCGCACGCGGGTGGTGTGGGCGCAGGCGAGATCGATGATGGTGGCGCCGGGCCACATCGAAGGCCACACGTCCACGACCATCTCCTCGCGCGGGGCGAGGCGCAGGCGTCTGGCGGCGTTGACGACCTCGGGGAGGATGGGCAGGAAGATTCTGGTGCGCACATCGATGTCAACGCGCGGGGCGAAGAGCAGCTGGGTGTTGATCGGCCGATCCGGTCCGACCCCGAGCGGGATGGGCGAGATGTTGCGGAGGCGCACGCGCAGGCCGCCACGGTCCAGCGCCCGGAGCGTGACGTCGGGGCTCTCGACGGTCAGCACCATGAACGAGGCCGGCCGGCTGATCATTCGATCAAGCCAGGCGGGCACCGCGGCGGCGACGTCTGCGAGCGTGCCGACGGACTCGCCGAACGGGCTGGCGCCGGGATCTTCCTTACGCAGTTGGGACATGGCCCAGGCGCCCGTCGGTGCGAGCGGGTTCTCGCGGACAATCGCACCGAGGCGCGCGCGCACCGCGTCGCGGTCGCCCCTGGCGGCGTCGGCCAACGCCATGGCGATGTCGTGGATCGCCGTCTTGTCCTGGACGTGATCCAGCGCGTCGACGGCGGCTTCGGGATCGTCGGCCCGGATGGCGACGAAAGCGCGCAGCAGGTGGGCCACGTCCGGGCTTGCTCCCTCTTGCTCGAACTCGTCGGCCAGCCGCGACGCCTCGGCCGATGCCTGCGCCACCTGGACACCGACCCAGAGCTGGGTCAGGGCGGCGTCGGCCTCGAGGGCGCGGCGTGCCGAATCGACCTGCTCGGGCTCGATTTCCTGCTCCTGGACTATCCTGATGACCGACTCGACTTCTGCCTGCATGGCGAACGCCGCAGCCGCGACGATGGCGCCGTCTCCCGCGGCGTGGGCGGCCACAAGCCGCGCACGCTCGTGCGCGTACGGCAGATTCAGCTCGCCCGGATCGGGCGCGTCGGCGATGATGGTGCCGGCGGCCTGGGCGGCACGCAGATGCCGAGTGATCTCGTCGCGGGCCTGGGCCAGGCGCTGGTTGAGCGTCTCGACCGCCTTGTGCGGACCCTCGACGTGCCACGAGAGAATCCACTCCCGCTCGACGATGAGCGCGGTGTCGTATTCGACGACCGTTTCCGCAAGCCTGAGCGCCAGGCGCTGAAACCGCAGCGCCTGCTCGAACGCGCCGCCCAGAGCAAGCTGTTCGGCGATGGCCAGGTGCGTGTGCGGATCCAGCGGATCGGCCAGCAGCAGGTTCACGAGCATTTCGAGCTGACCCACGGGATCGGTCATGTTCGCGGCGTAGTAGTTGGCGGCGAGGTAGGCCGCGAGCTTGTTCGTGGAATCGAGGCTCGTCGCCATGACGAGATAGCGGATGAACTCGTCGGTGTCGCCGTGATCTCGCTTCCAGAGTGCCGCGTCCAGTGCGAGTCGGCTCCGAACCTCGGCGGGGATGGCGTCGCCGTCGGGCCCGAGGAAACGCTCGACGATCGAGATCCGCTCGTCAACGGTCTGGTGCTGATTGATGATGTGTGAGATCAGGCGCAGCTGGGCGACGGTGTCGGAGGGGTCAAGGACGATGAGCTTGCGCGTCTGCTCGATGGCGGTGTCCTGATCGCCGCCGGTCACAGCGGCGTCAAGACGCGTGCGGATGATGGCCGGATCGTCCGGGTGAAGCCGCTGGGCGTGGCCGAGCAGCAGCGATGTGATCTCGAAGTCGGCCGGCCCGGGATCATTGACCGAGCGGTTGTCGCGCACGGCGATGCGGACCACGGCGCGTGCGGCGTACTCGTTGAGCGAGCCGGGCTGCGCCGGGCTCATCGCCGCGGCGCCCAGGACGAGCAGCGGGCACAGGAGCCCGACGCGGGCGATCATCGGCGTGGTGCGATGGTGGAGCACATCAGATCCTTGTCGCGTTGCGGCGAATCGGCGAGAGCATCCGCCCCGGATCGGTCCGGGCAAACGTGATCGGACCGGGTGATCCGCGGATGCACCCAGCATTTTCGATCATCGGCGATCGGGCCGGGTCGGTCCAATATGAGAGGACCGGGCACGGTCCGAGCCGCCCATCGGAAGCGGCCCGAGGTGATACGCCGGCCGCGGGTCCGGACGTGCCCGGGCGTGTGCCAAGGACCGCATCGACTCAGCCCAGCGCCATGGTCATGAGGAACTCGGCGTTGGACTTGACCTTCTGCATCCGGCTCTTGAGCAGTTCCATGGCCTCGACCACATTCATGTCGGCGAGAACTTTTCGCAGGCGATAGACGAGCTGGAGCTCCTTTTCGTCCATGAGCAGCTCTTCACGGCGGGTACCCGAGGCGGCGACGTCGATGCAGGGGTAGATCCTTTTGTCCATGAGCTTGCGATCCAGGTGCAGCTCGCTGTTGCCGGTGCCCTTGAACTCCTCGAAGATGACCTCATCCATTTTGGAGCCGGTGTCCACCAGGGCCGTGGCGACGATGGTGAGCGAGCCGCCGCCCTCGATGGCGCGCGCGGCGCCGAAAAACTTCTTGGGTTTTTGGAGTGCGTTCGAGTCCAGCCCGCCCGTCATGATCTTGCCCGAGTGGGGCATCTCGGCGTTGTAGGCGCGGGCGAGACGCGTGATGGAATCGAGCAGGATGACCACGTGATCGCCGAACTCGACCATGCGCTTGGCCTTCTCGATGACCATGTCGGCGACCTGGACGTGGCGGGAGGACTGCTCGTCGAAGGTGGACGCGACGACCTCGACGATGGGGTCGGTGTGGCGGCGGAAATCGGTGACTTCCTCGGGACGCTCGTCCACGAGCAGCACGATGATCTTGACATCGGGGTAGTTGACGGTGATGGCCTGCGTGATCTTCTGGAGCAGGACGGTCTTGCCGGTCCGGGGCGGGGCAACGATCAGCGCCCTCTGCCCGTATCCGATGGGCGCGACGAGGTCGATGATGCGGCACTCGATGTTGTTGGGCGTGGTCTCGAGAATGAACCGCTGATCCGGGTGCAGGGGCGTGAGATCCTCGAAGTTGGATATGTTCTGGATGGAGGCGGGGTCGCGGCCGTTCACGTCGTCCACGCGCAGCAAGGCGAAGTAGCGCTCGCTTTCTTTGGGCGGGCGGATGAGGCCCTTGACGACCATGCCCTTCTTGAGCCCGAACCGGCGGATCTGGGACGGCGAGACATAAATGTCGTCCGGGCCGTGCAGATACGACTGCTCCGGGCTTCGAAGGAACCCGAACCCGTCGGGCATGATCTCCAGCGAGCCCTCGCCGACCATGAGTCCCTGGCTGGCGGCGCGGGCCTTGAGCAGCTTGAAGATCAGATCCTGCTTGGGGAGCGAGTGGAAGTCTTGGAGCCCTTCGGCCTGGGCGAGCTCGTGGAGCGGCTCGATCTCCATCCGCTGCAGGTCGGACATGCGCAGCGCGTTTTTGAGCGCCTCCGGGTCGGCGTTGGCGGCGACCTTCTCGAGCTCGGCGGCTTCACGTTCGAGTTCCTCGTCCGAGGGGAGCACGTGATCGGGGATGCTCGACCGCCCGGCGGGTGAGCCGGTCGACGGGCCGCCCTTTCTCTTCTTGCGCTTTCGTCGGCGACCCTGCTTGGACTGGCCACCGGTCCGGTCGTCCTGCTCAGGGGCAGGGGGCTGCCTCTGCTCCGCGGACGAATCCCGGGCCTGTTCTGAGGGCTTCTCGGAGGGCGCCTGCGACGGCGATTCGTCTTTGGACCCGGGCGGCTTGCCACCGTCCCTGGATTCGTGGGGGGTGGCATCTTGTACCGTGGTGCTTGACTTGGTCATTCGAGCACAATCCTTCTGATGCTGACGATGGATAGGAGCGGAGTCGGACCCGACAACCGATTGGCCTTGGCGCACCAAGGGGCCGGGCATTCGGGAGCTGAGCCCGAAACAGGGCGTCTGATCGCGATTCTTGCCCTGGGTTGACGCCGGATGCAGAGCCGGGAGTCCGGACGAGCGTCCGGATCTTTGGAGTCCCGGCCATCGCCGGCGCGTGATGCTGTTCGAGAAACCGGGGCTCTGTCCGGGCCCGCGGTGGGATCATTGTAGCGCTCTGGCCCCCTCACCGCAACTTCGAAGCGACCGACGACTTTATCGGCCGTCATCCTGCTGGACTTTATACGTCCCGCCCCGGCCGAGAGTTTCAAGGATCTGGCGAAGCAGAAGCCGGTGTTCGCCGTCACCGATGAAATCTCCCGCTGGGCACCGTCGAAGATTCTGAAGGAAGGAAAGATGCCGGACCCACACGTCTGGTTCGACGTCTCCCTCTGGGCGATGACCGTGAAGCTGATCGCCGATCGCCTGTCGGATTTCGACCCGGAACATGCATCCGAGTTTATTGACAACGCAAACGCCTTGTCGGCCAAACTCGAATCGCTGCACGCCGAATGCCAAAGCGCAATCGCAGAAATCCCCAAATCGCAGCGCGTGCTCATTACCGCTCACGATGCCTTCCGTTATTTCGAGCGGGCTTATGGTTTTCAGGTCAAAGCGATTCAGGGTGTGAGCACCGTCGCTGCCGCCAGTACGAAGCACATGGAGGAACTCACGAATTTCATTGTCGAGCACAAGATCAAAGCGATCTTCGTTGAAACCTCGGTTCCGGACGACAACGTCAAACAACTGATCGAAAGCTGCGAAAAGCAGAATCACAAATTAGTGATCGGCGGCAAACTGTTTTCCGACGCGATGGGGAAACCGGGAACGACGGACGGAACGTACATAGGAATGATCCGGCGTAACTTCAAGACGATCGTCAAAGCGCTGAAATAACCTGGATGACGGCGACGCGGGTTGATTGTGCTTTTTTTGCGGGAGGATGCGGTCGGATGTCGAATGTCCTGGAAGAGCGAACCCGCTCGGAACCCTCACGGGAAGTTTCGCTGGAGCCGTCTGAATCCGCTCAACGCCGCTCGCTCGAAAAACCGGCGATTCTCGACGTGCACGACGTCACCGTCGCCTATCATCGCAAACCGGTGTTGTGGGACGTGGACCTGGTGATTCGCGAGCCGAGGCTCATCGGCATCATCGGCCCCAACGGTGCCGGCAAGACCACGCTGCTCAACCTTCTGACGGGTTTCCTGCGACCCGACTCTGGGCGCTGCCTCCTCGGGGGTCGAGAGACCACGCACTTGGCCCCACACCGGATCGCGCGGCTCGGTGTCGGCCGGACGTTCCAAGACTTGCGATTGATCGAACAAGTGCCCGGGCTGGAAAACGTCATGCTGGCGCGTCCAAACCAGCGGGGCGAGGGCCTTATGGCGGCACTACTACGTTTCGGCGTGGCGAAGGAGGAAGCGGCCAATCGCGAGGAGGCGATGCGGCTGCTGCGATTCGTCGGCCTGGCTGACAAAGCAGCCGGATTGGCCGGCGAGCTATCCTACGGGGAGCAGAAACTTCTGACGATCGCCTGTTGCTTAGCCACCGAAGCCCGGATCCTCTTCTTCGATGAGCCTGTCACAGGCGTTCACCCGGAAATCGCCGGTCAGATTCTCGACTTGCTGCGAAGGATCACGAACGACGGCAAGCTAGTCGTTTTTATCGAGCATGATATCTCGGCGGTGCGCAGAGTGGCGGACCTTGTCATCGTGATGGACGACGGCAGGGTAATCACTCAGGGTCCGCCGAGCGAGGTCCTGGAGCGGCCGGAGATCCTGGAGGCCTATGTTGGCTAGCGAAGCGCGGTACGTTCTGCAGGTTGGCGACCTTGTTACGGGCTATGGGAAAAAGCGGGTCCTCAATGGCGTTGGCCTTGACGTCCACGCCCGGGAAATCGTGG
>JADFOF010000245.1 GCA_022563015.1 Planctomycetota bacterium | reverse complement strand
AGGGTTTCACGACCGTCTGGATGATCGACCCGGGAATCAAGGTCGATGAGGACTACGCGGTGTACGCCGCGGGCCGGGAGGGGGACCACTTTGTGCGCACGGCCGGGGGCGCGGAGTATCACGGCAAGGTCTGGCCGGGCCCGTGCGCGTTTCCTGACTTCACCCGGTCCGAGACCCGCGCGTGGTGGGCGGATCTTCAGGGGGACTTCATCGCGACGGGGCTCGACGGCGTGTGGAACGACATGAATGAGCCCTCGATCTTCGACACGCCCGGCAACACGATGGACGAGGACTGCGTGCACCGGGCGGACGAGGACCTGGGCGGCCCGGGCGAGCACGCGCGGTATCACAACATCTACGGGCTGCAGATGGTGCGCGCGACGCGCGATGGGATCGCGCGGGCCAGACCCGAGCGGCGACCCTTCGTGCTCACACGCTCGAGCTTCGTCGGCGGTCAGCGGTACGCCTGGATGTGGACGGGCGACAACGTGAGCGACTGGACGCACCTGCGCTGGTCGATCTCGATGATCCTGAACCTGGGGCTGAGCGGCCAGCCGTTCGCGGGCGCGGACATCGGCGGGTTCTCCGGCGACGTGACGGGGCAGCTCTATGGCCGATGGATGGGGATCGGGTCGCTCATGCCGTTCGCGCGCGGACACGCGGAGAAGTCGTCGTGCGACAAGGAGCCGTGGGCGCTGGGCGAGACGTGCGAGCGGGTGTGTCGCCGGGCGCTTGAGCGGCGGTACCGGCTCTTGCCGTACCTGTACACGCTGGCATGGGAGGCGTGCGAGACGGGCGTGCCGATGGTCCGGCCGGTGTGGTTCGCCGACCCGACCGACGCCTCGCTGCGCGACGTGGACGACTGTTTCCTGCTGGGCGAGCACCTGCTGGTGCGGTGCCGCGTGAAGCCGATCGGGAAGTGCGAGTCCCCGATGCCGCGCGGTGAGTGGCGGCGCTTCGAGCCGATCGACCCTGCGGGCGCATCGACGCTGGCGGATGAGGAGCTGCCCGAGGTGTTCATCCGCGGCGGGGCGATGGTTCCGCTGGGGCCGATCATGCAATACACCCACGAGAAGCCGACCGACCCGCTGACGCTGGTGGTGCACCTGGACGAGACCGGGCACGCGTCGGGCGTGCTGTACGAGGACGCCGGCGACGGGTTCGGGCACGAGCGGGGCCAATACCTGCTGTCGCGGTACGAAGCGCGCCTCGACGGGGATACGGTGCGCGTGTCGCTGCGGGTCGAGGAGGGCCTGACGGCCAGGCCCGAGCGCGGGCTGGAGGTCGTGGTGATGAGTGATGTCCCCGGCTGTGCGCACGGACGCGACGGCGAGACGGTGCGGGTTGCGCTGGGCTGAACGAGGAGGAGCGTCGCATGAGCAACCACTGGCCCGGGCTGGAGGGGATCGCGCAGCTGCGCGACGCCAGGACCCGTTCGATCTCGGCCGAGAACCCGACGGGCGGCAAGGGCGGCGGTGCCCGGGCGTCGCCCGGCGATGATGAGCACTGCACCGACGCTGCCCGCGAGTTGGGCCGGGGCTGGAAGGTGCGGCCTTGCCTTCGAAACATCGAGCCCGGGCGGACACTCACGATCGCGGACATCCAGGGCCCGGGCGTGGTCGAGCACGTCTGGTGCACGGTGCAGGACCGCGCGCATCGGTGGATCGCGCTCCGCGTGTATTACGACGGCAACACGGAGCCGGCGATCGCCGTGCCGCTGGGCGACTTTTTCGCGAACGGGATCGACGGCTGTGCACTGGTCGGCTCCATCCCGGTTGCGGTGAACCCGAAGGGCGGGATGAACAGCTACTGGCCGATGCCGTTCCGCAAGCGCGTCCGGTTCGAGATCACCAACGACGGGCCGGAGACGATCGGCGAGTTCTTCTACCAGATCACCTACGCCGAGCGGGCGGTCGATGACGACGCGGGGTATCTGCACGCGAGCTGGCGGCGGTCGATGACGACGCGGGACAACCCCGAGCACGTGATCCTCGACGGCGTTGCAGGCCGGGGGCACTACGTCGGGACGTACCTGGTCTGGAACCAGTTCTCGAACGGGTGGTGGGGCGAGGGCGAGGTGAAGTTCTTCATCGACGGCGATCGGCCGGACGCGCCGACGATCTGCGGCACGGGGACGGAGGACTACTTCGGCGGCGCGTGGGGGTTCGTGATGGACGACGGGGCGGATAGTCGGCCCACGACATACTCGACGGCGTACCTGGGCTACCCGCAGGCGGTGTTCGAGCGCGATCCCGCCGCGACGGGCACTCGGATCGCGTCGCACGGCCTGTACCGCTGGCACATCCCCGACCCGGTGCGGTTCGAGAAGGATCTGCGGGTGACGGTGCAGGCGCTGGGGTGGCAGCCGGGGCGGAAGTATCAGCCGTTGACAGACGACATCGCCTCGACCGCGCTGTGGTACCAGACGCACCCGGGCCGGGCGCTTGGGGCGCTCCCGGGATTCAAAGAGCGAGCGCGGTAGGCATCCAACAGAGCCCCCTGCGCGAGCAGGGGGTCATTCTGTGTGCCGCAGCCGTGCTTGCAGCGAGAGTCGAAGCACCGTACAATACACCGCATGAGTTGTTGTTTGATCAAAGGGGTGGATGCCCGTTGCACAAACCCGAACCATGCTGCGCGAAGCGCGTGAGCATGCCAGACAGGTCAAGTGAACAGGCCACCCGCCGTGATCAGAAGACGTCATACACGAAGGCGACGTAGAAACTGGTGCTCACATCACAATCATCTTGTTCTGAGGAAATCCGCCATGAAACTGTTTTGGTCGTCCCTCTGCATTGTGTTCGCCGTCTCGCAAGTGAGACTGGTGGCCCAGCCTCCGACTCCCGGCGGTGCAGCGTGCTCATCGGGACTTCGGATGAATATGGCGTTCGAGTCGCCGACCGTCCGGCGATCGTGATTGACACCGACAAAATAGTTGTTCCCTCACTGTATCTCTGGGGCGCCACCGAGATTCGTCTCACACATGGCGAGACGGCGCTTCAGGTCAAGCGTATCTCTGAGGTCCAGGGTCAGTATGTGTCAATTATTACCTTCAAGCCACCGGTCCCCCCGAATGAGGTGCAGACAATCGCGACTTCCTTCGAGCGCGGGGCGTGGCTGCGACGCGATGGTACCATCCCTGCTGCGAAGGGAGATGTCAGGGTTCGCGTGCTGCATCTGAAGCGTCATCCGGCCGCGATCACATACGCCGTAACCCTTGATGCTGCGGCGGCTGCGGGCTCAGCGTTTTATGATACCGATGGGGCGCTTGTGGGGATTCTCGCAGTTTCAGCCTCATGGGGTCCCTCGTACTCGGAATCCATGTCGTTATGCCCAGGACAGGATTTGGCGGCCCATGTCGCCTGGCTTAATGAGCATGAACTTGGCGAAGGCGAGTTTTCGCCGACATCATGGCGGGAGAGCAGCAGTCCCAGTCTGTCGGAGTTCAGTCGCCTGTTCTTAGGGACCGATGCAAGCGCAGACGCGTTGGAGCGGATCGCAGCGCGGTGGAACGAAGAGGATCCGGATTGGAGCAAGAGCCTTACACAGGAGCTGTATTTCATGCTCATGTCGGTGGCGAGAAATCATAAGGTTGCGCATCTGCTGCGTCAGATGATTCATGATCCTCCCGAGTTCTGGGAATCGGGATCGGATCGATTCCGACTGGCGAAAGCGATCGTGCTCATTAACAACGGCTCGATCGCTGAGGGCGGAGCAGAACTGCGGGCGCTCGCCGACGAAGGCGGACCTACGAAGTTTATAGCCTGCCTTTTGATGGCAGATCTCTTGAGCCTTCGCGGACACTCAGCGGAGACGCAGTATAAGTATCTTGAGAAGGCGAAAACCGAGTACGCTTATGACCCGCTTTTGTATGAGATCGCCACCCGGACGTACGCGAAGCACTTTGATACGATGCAGGACGAATATTCCAATCCTGAAGCGTTGCAGGACCTTTACCATGAGGTGTCGGAGAAGAGGCAGCGGCTGGATTGGTCGGTATCTGCGTCATTGACGCCCGCGACGCAACTGCTCGAGTGGGAGTTATACGAGCAGGCCGCTGAGTTCGCCAGAACGGGGGTAGAGCGATGGCCCGACGACGTAGACTGTCGGGAGGCGCTCGTCAGGGCGTTGGTGGGGATGGATGACATCGAGTCGGCGCGCGGGCACCTGATCGAACTCAGGCGGCGTGACCCTGAACGCGCGACCAAACTTGTGGAGTCGATCCCATCGCTCGGGGACCGATAGCAGAGCTGGATCGGTCGGCGGTGGCGCGACGAGCGGGGAGTAGCACAAGCACG
>JADFOF010000244.1 GCA_022563015.1 Planctomycetota bacterium | reverse complement strand
GCAGACCAATGAGGACGTGTTTCACGCGATGACGACGCTCGTCATCGCGTCGCTGGCAGAAAAACAGGGCTGGGTCACCTTTCCCGCCATGCGCCCCAAAATTATCAACGCCCTGGGCGTTTTGGAGGCGGAGGGCTGGGACTCTTCCTAGTCCGGCCGCGTCCGTGCCACACTTGAAACGTGCGGTGTTGGGAACTGTCGCTGGTTTGTTCGGGCTGTTTGCGAGTGCTAGTCGCCAGCGGCCTGGTCGTCGGCCGCGACCACCGCCCTGCGGCTCCCGAGCCCAAACACGACGGCGTACAACGAGCCACGCGGCTCCTTTCCGCCTTTCGGGGTCGGTGTGGATGCATCGGACGGGGGTTTTCTCTGGGTTGGTCTCAAGTGCAAACCCCTGTGGGCACCCAGGGGGGAGAAGGCGAGAAGTCCAGTTAAATCGCATTTCTAGCCTGCGGGCTTTTTCTGTGTGTGCGCAACCAGCCATGATTGAGGTCCGTGGAAGACCCCCCCATCGTCACCGGCCAGAGCGCACCTCCCGCACCCGCACCTGAGCCGGTGGCACCTTCCGCCGCCGCTCCGGCTTCCGGTCCCGTAACCGATGACGACGCGGAGTGGTTGGCTCGCGTTGCTAAGATGCCGCCCGATGAACTGCTCGCGGAGATGAAGCGCAACCGCGCGGACCTGCGCAAGCTCGAACGGCTCGCCAAGAAACAGGGCCTCACGCCCGAGCACGAGCGAAAGATTGCTGATGAGGTCGCAGTGCTGTGTGTCAAGTTCGACGCCTTCGTAGCTCGCTACGAGACCGAAACCCCCGCGCCCCCCGCGCCGACTCCCGCAGAGATCTCCGACATCGTGGACGATGACGACAGTTGGACGGTGCTGTGAGTCCCGGCACCGACTCGGCACCGTTGCCGCCGACGAAGGCCTCGAAGGCGCCGCCCAACCCGGCCGGCCGACCGGCAGCAACCGAGAAAGCCGACAAGCAGGACCTGAAAGATTTCAGGCTCAGCTCCGCGGAGATGACCGACTTCTTTGTCGACATCTTCGAGCTGATGGCCGAGGCGGTCGGGCAAGAATGGGAACTCCCGGCTGCCAAGGCCGGCCGCATGGGGAAACGCTGGGCGACGCTCGCCAACCGGTGGATCGGCAGCGTGGAAGGCAAGGCCATCGCCCAGGTGGTGATACGGGTCACGCTGGTGATGTCGGTCGGTGAGCTGCTGGCTGTGTTCGTCGCCAGATCCCTGAAAACCGTCAAGCGTGTGCGCAAGCAGCGCGAGATCGACGCCGCCAAGAACGCGGACCCCCTACACAGTGTTGATGATGAGGATCTGGACACGTGACCGAAGCCCCCAAGCCCATCACACCGAAGCCCGAGATCGCGGCCGCCGCGTTGTTCGCCTTCGTCCTGGTGGTCATGGCCGCCTGGCAGCTCGTCAAGATTGCCGGCATCGCCGGCCGTTGCGTGTGCGGCTGTAGCGGCGACTGTGGAGGCTCCGAATAATGCACGTGGGAATGATCGGCCTGACGGGTTTCGGGAAGACTACGCGACTGCGCGAGCGTGTGCACTCGGTCCCTCGTCTGGTGGCCTTCGATCCCGTCGTGACGCCGGAGCGTCCGCGCGGGCAGCTCGATCTGCCGCACCGGTTCACCGACGGCCGCGCGTGTGCCGCCTTCATTCGTGCACGCCCGCGTCCGAGAATGCTGCGCGTCGCGCTGCACTCCGCCGACTGGGCCGACTTTTCCCACGTCGCGGCTGCCTGCCTGGCCGCCGGCGGCGACATGATCGTCGCTCTGGATGAGCTGCGCCTGCTCTGCCACCAGAAGTGGAACGCCGGCGACGGCAAGGGTGTGACCGCGTTCAAGGCCCACCCCTGGGTGGACTGGCTGTTTTCCGAGAGTCGCAACTACGGCATAGAGGTTTTCTGGACCGCACAGCGTCCCGAGCAGGTTGGGAGAATCTGCACCTCGCAGTCGGAAGTTTTTGAAGTCTTTCGCGTGGCCGAGCTATCCGACCTGGACGCCATCCGGCCGCGCTTCAGGCGCGCGGACTTTCGCGCGATCCCGCACCTTCAAAAGTTCGAATTTGTAACCAACGGAGATTGACAACGTGGGCGATATCAAACCGAAAAAGGCAGCCAAGTGGGTCGGCCGCATCGCGGCAACCACTGTCATCGCAATCCTGTCGGCCATGGCCGTGTTCGCCCTCATGGCCCGCGTCCGCATCCCGTTCATCACACCGTCGGCGACGGACGGCCCCATCAGCGTTGAGGAGTAACTAGCATGCAACCACTGTGGCACCTCGGAGACGCCAGCCTTGTGAAGGGCGCGAGCGTCACCAACATCTTGTTCACCACCTTGCCCGACGAGCTCGCCGGCCGGCCGATCTGCGTGGTTGCTCTGGTGTTCGACGTCACTGTGACGTTCAACTCCGCCGGCGGCGGCGCCGGCGTCCCCGGTCGCCGCGCGTACAACATTATCAAGGGTATCCGCCTCAAGAGCGACGGGCGCGAGGTTTACAGCGGCGTCAACGGCGGCGATCTGTTGAATCTGGTGCACATGATGACTGGCAAGCTGCCTGATCGTCCCGCCGACCTGGCGGCGGCCGGCGGTGCGGCCACGATGCAGATTCAGATCATCGTGCCCCTCACAGACCTGGGCATCGTGGACCGCAAGGGCCGCCTCCGAGACTACGGTGAGCCCGGCCAGATCCTGGCCCACACGGGCGCGCTCAAGTTCAGCTGGGCCGATGACGCCGAGTTCGGCAACGCCTTCGACACCATCACCAGCGCGGACGTTCAGGTCTCCGCGATGATCGAGATTCTGGATGAGGGTGAAGTGCCGCAGCAGCTCGAGATCGACGTGCGCGACATCAACGGTAGCAAGGACTTCAGCGTCGCCGCGGGCACGTATCGCTATCTGGCCATCGTGGGCAGCAACCCCGACGACGAATTCGCAGCCGGCGAGATGACCGAGGTGAACGCCAAGGTGGGCGGATCCATCGTGTTGGAGAAAACGCCCGCGCGGACTCTGGTCGCTGCGTTCAACTTCGCGTCTCGCATGGATCCGCAGGGACGCATCGTCGCGCCCGATGATGTCGTCACCGGCAACGCGCACTATCTGCCGATTCTGTTTCCGCGCATCGACGAGCCCTTGACCGCAGTGCCCGAGGGCGTGGTGCGGTTGAATTTCACGGGAAGTAAAACCAGCTTCCGTGTGCTCACCGTGAACCTGCCGGGCATGGACGACAACGACCGTAAGCGGAAGCTCATCCAGATGGGCTACAACCCGGCGCAGGTCAATAAGGTGCCGCCCCACAAGCGGCTGCCGAAGACGACGCGGCCCGGACTGCTCGGCCATCTCAAGATGAGCCTGCGCAAACGCTGGTTGCTTCCCCAGAAGTGGTTCGGTATCGAGAGATTCGGCCGAGGCCGGGACTAGAACCAAGGAAGGCCCATGCGTGTTGTCACTCTCATTCTCGCAGTCGTCGCGGCGGTAGCTGGCGCCATCGCCGCGACGGCGGCCATCATGCGCCTGAACCGCGAGCCCGGAACCCAGAGCGTGCTCGACAAGATCGCTCAGAAGTTTGGAGGCCCCAGCTCGCCGAATGCAGACGGTCCGGGCGGCCCGCTCGGAGGCGACCCGCTCGGAAAGGCCGAAAAGAAGTTTGGAGGCGACAAGGGCGGCTCCAGCTCGCCGAGTGCTGACGTGCCGCTCACGACGGAACAGAAACTCGCCGTGATCCGGTTGAGCTTCAAGAAGCAGACGGGCAAGTTCGGCGGCGACGCCAACCAGGACGAAGAGGGCGCGCTTCTGGACGCCGCACACGGCACCGGCTCCGACAATCCGCTGCGCGATGACGAACTCAACGACTTCACCAAGATCCTCGAAGACGACAAGCTCCTCGAAGACGACGAGACCCTGGCCCTGTGAAAGTTCTCGCCTGGGTGCTGGGCGGGATCGCGGCGGTGGCCGTCGCGGTGCTCGGCGTGATGTTCGCGCGTAAGCCTGTACAGTCGGCGCCCGCTTCGGCGCCCGCTGGGCCGCGCCGCTCTAAGCTGTTCCTGAAAGCACTCCTGCTGAGCAGGCGCAAGACGGAGAGCGGTAGCAGCAGCATTACTGAACGCGAATCGGATGGGCGGAGACAGGGAGTGCGAGACATTGACCTGACGGACCCGCAAGGGTCGATCACCGACGCTTTGGCGGTAAATTTCACTCAAATCGAGGCGAAGCAGTGCTGCCGGCGTAAGTTCAAAAAATCGGCGAGGCGTCTTGGCTGCGGGACTATCTTTACCCGG
>JADFOF010000015.1 GCA_022563015.1 Planctomycetota bacterium | reverse complement strand
CAAGGACACCTCCGGGCCGAGCCTCAACATACTCATCAAGCTCATCTCCATCGTCTCGGTCGTGTTCGCGGGCCTCATCGTCCAGTACGGGTCGTACGTCGGCGCCCTCATCGGACTGCATTGATTCCAAGCGGCGCGCTCGAATCTCAAAGCCCATGGATCGAATCCATGGGCTTCTTTGTCGCACGACATTGGATCTTGACCCGCGCTATTCCTGGTATACCGCACCCCACGAAACGTTTCCCCCACTCAACACAACACCCACGCGCGACCCGCGCTTCAGACGCCCCTCGCTCGAAGACTTGATCAATCCCGTGAGCCCAAGCACGCCGGTCGGCTCCACCACCTGTTTCATCCGCTCGAACACAAGACGCATCGCCGCGACCAATTCCTTGTCCGTCACCGTCATCATCTCGTCCACGCACGCCAGCACAATCGGGAATGTGTGCTCGCCCAGCGAGGGTGTCCGCGCCCCGTCGGCGATCGTCTCCGGATCCCGAACCGTCTGCAGCTGACCCGTCCGGAACGATCGCGTCGCGTCGTCCCCAGCCTCCGGCTCAACGCCCACAACCCGGCACGCAGGACACTCACTCTTTGCAACCGTCGCCACCCCCGACAACAGCCCCCCGCCACCGCACGGCACGAACAGGTAATCCAATTGCGGCGTCTGGTCGAAGAGTTCGAGGCCGACCGTCCCCTGCCCCGCGATCACGTCCGGGTGGTCGTACGGCGGGATCAGTGTCAGCGGCCGCTCGTTGAGCATCCGCTCGGCCAACGCCTCGCGCGTGGTCTGCGCCCGATCGTACAGCACCAGCTCGCCGCACCCTTCGAGGTAGCCGCGCGTCGCCTCCAGCTTGCACGCCGGCGCGTCCGTCGGCATCACGATCGTCGCCGGGATCCCCAATAGCCGCGACGCCAGCGCCACCGCCTGCGCATGGTTCCCCGACGAGTACGCCAGCACTCCGGCTTGGCCTTGCTCGTCGCTCAGTCGGCTCAGTGCGTTGTAGGCACCGCGGAACTTGAACGCCCCGGCCCGTTGCAGGTTCTCGCACTTGAACAGGACCTCCGCCCCGACCATGGCATCGATCGCCCGCGAGGTGAGCACCGGCGTCCGATGCGCGATCCCCGCCAGCCGCCCCGCCGCCGCCCGCACGTCCGCAATCCCGACACTCAGCCCGTCATCCATACCCAATCATGGCCGCGCCAACCCTCCCGGGCCAACCGTCCGGCATGGAAAGGCGCCGGGCATCAGGCACTGTGTACGAGGTCTACCGCAAACTCCCCGGCGAAACAACGTTCGATCTCGTCGTCAATGTCGGCGCGAAGAAGAAGACATACACGGACAAGGCGCTCCCAACCGGCACGACGTCTGTGCACTATCAAATTCGAGCCATCCGGGGCGACTCGGCCAGCACGTTCAGCCCGGCCTACACCATCCAGTTCGGACCCGGGCAGACGACCCAACCGGCGGATCAGGCAGCCGCGGCGTAGGCTGCGGCAGCCGCGGCATAGACCAGTGCGGCAGCAGCACAGGCCAGCGCGGTAGCGCCATAGACCGGCGTGCCGGCGGCGGGCCAGAACAGTCCTGTCCCGGCTCCCACCCTCACCTCCACACGGTGCAACCGAACGAAACTGCTGCGCCCCAAGCCATCGTGCCGATGAAACCACAGGCACCGCGCACGCACCCGCCCACCTGCACCGCCCCAGCGGCCAAGGCTCAACAAAGACCCGCGAGGAATAAGGACCCACCCCATGCCAACCCCATTTCCAACCCCATTTCCCCATATGAGCATCCCATCTCCTGTCAAACACATTTCAATTGTCCGTGCCCTTCTTGCGCCAGTGATTGCTCTTTCCACGGCGGCACAAGCCGCCAACGGCCAGAACCAGCTCTGGACGCGCCAGGCCGGCACGTCAGCGAAAGACATCGGCCACAGCGTGGCCGTGGACAGTGCGGGCAACGCGTACATCACCGGCTGGACCTACGGCAGCCTCGGCGGGCCGAATGTCGGGGGCGACGACGTCTTCCTGATCAAGTTTGGCGCGTCGGGCACGCTGCTCTGGACGCGACAGTTGGGCACGTCAGAGTTCGAATGGGGCTACAGCGTGGCCGTGGACAGCGCGGGCAACGCGTACATCACCGGCTACACCGGAGGCAGCCTCGGCGGGCCCAACGCGGGGGGATGGGACTACTTCCTGGCCAAGTACGACGCGTCGGGCGTCCTGCTCTGGACGCATCAGGCCGGGACGTCAGCGAGCGAACAGAGCAACGGCGTGGCCGTGGACAGCGCGGGCAATGCGTACGTCACCGGGCGGACCTTCGGCAGCCTCGGCGGGCACAACGTGGGGGGCGAGGACGCCTTCGTGGCCAAGTACGACACGTCGGGCACACTGCTTTGGACGCGTCAGTTCGGCACGTCACAGTACGACTGCGCCTGTGGCGTGGCCGTGGACGGCGCGGGCAGCGCGTACATCACCGGCGGAACCTGGGGCAGCCTCGGCGGGCTCAACGCAGGTTTCACCGACGCCTTCCTGGCCAAGTACGACGCGTCGGGCACGCTGCTCTGGACGCGTCAGTTCGGCACGTCAGCGCGCGACTACGCCTGGTGTGTGGCCGTGGACAGCGCGGGTAGCGCCTACATCTCCGGCAACACCCTCGGCAGCCTCGGCGGGCCCAACGCTGGGGACTACGACGCCTTCCTGATCAAGTACGGCGATGCTTCGTGCTATGCCGACTGCGACACGTCCACGGGCAACGGGGTGCTCGACATGCTCGACTTCCTCTGCTTCCAGAACAGCTTTGTGAACAGCGAGCCCTACGCGTGCGACTGCGACACGAGCACGGGCTCACTCGTTTGCGACATCTTTGACTTCCTCTGCTTCCAGAACGCCTTTGTCGCCGGATGTCCGTAGGCGAGGCTGTGCAGTACAACGGGCAAAGCACATGACAATCAGAGGCCCAAGCGCAAGCGCGGGCTTGGGATGGGTGCGCGCAGACGGCGTACCTGAACTTGCGCTCAGGGCTCGTATGGGTTATGAATGAACAGCCTCGACCGCTGCAAGCCGCTCACGTGCGATCTTCACCGCGTCCGGGTTCTTGTCACAACCAACCCCATTTCGTCCCGCCGCGGTCGCTGCGACCAGCGTTGTGCCTGAGCCGCAGCAGGGGTCGAGGACTGTGCCGCCCTCGGGGCAGCACGCGCGGATGAGCAGGTCGAGCAGGGCCACCGGCTTCTGGGTCGGGTACCCCGTTCGCTCGGACGCCATGTTGTTGATCGCGGGGATGTCGATGATGTCCGTGGCCTTCTTGAGTTGGCCCTTCATCCGGTTGCTCGTCGCCGGCACCATCGGCGGGTCGAAGTAGTAGGCATTTGGATCGAGGCAGTAGAAGAGGATGTCGTCGTGCTTACGCGCGAACCGGCGCGGCGACGAGCCACCCAGCCCGTACGACCAGATGAGATGATTGACGAACCGATCCTCACCGAGCAATTCATCGAGCAGGCAGCGGGCGCGATGGCTGGTGCGCTGGTCGAGGTGCAGGAGGATGCTGGCGGTGGGTTTGAGCGCCGGCAGCGTGGCGACGAGGCGTTCGCGCAGCCAGTCGATCCAGGCGTCGGTGGTCGGCCACGCGTCCTGGTACGAGCCGGCATGGGACGACTTCACCTTGCCCGTGTTGAAGGGGGGATCGACGTAGAGCAGATCGATGCTGGCGGGCATGAGTTCCCTTGCGAGATCGATCCAATCAAGATTGACGACTTCTCTACTCGTTTCGATCATCTCAACACTCTTGAAGCTCTGAATACTGTACACTGTCAGACCATGTGCCCGGATACAGGATATCGGCAGATCACTGGCCAGTCGCCGCACGGACGATTTCGTCTGCTGCTTACCGAGCCTGCGGATTGTGAGATCATTCGTATCCCAAGGGACTCGGGCGGGTACGACCCGGGCATACCGGTGGAGATCGAATCCGCAGAAGGCCGATTGACCATCGCGACATTCGCCGGAGGTCATGGTTTGGAGACCACTGCCTTCGTCGGGCCTGGAGAGACTCATTTCACGTTGATCAATGCTGGAACCGGATTCTTTGTGCCGTATGCAGATCCCTCAAAGGCAGTCCGCCTCCCAGCGAACCCAGTTCGTTTCTCAAAGCTCCTGT
This sequence comes from Planctomycetota bacterium, assembly GCA_022563015.1. Lineage (GTDB taxonomy): Bacteria > Planctomycetota > Phycisphaerae > Phycisphaerales > UBA1924 > JADFGU01. The sequence continues at coordinate 15,256 of JADFOF010000015.1, read as the reverse complement.
ACGAGGGTCAGCTGTTAGTCTTGGCAGATTGGACGCATGTCCATGCGATGGATGAGAATGGGCATCTGTGGCAGTCAGTCCGACTCGGCTACGACGATGTTGAGATTGAACACATCAATGATGATGAAATCGTTGGATCGGCCTGGGATGCCCCCAGCGATACCCAGGTCGGCTTCAAACTTGAGACAAAGAGCGGGCGCATCAAATCCGGCGGCGTCTTCTCCGCACCTCAATGCACGCCCGAGCCATACTGGCATCGCAACATGGATGAGTCGCAATGACTCCCGCTACTCAGGCCTGACCGGCGCACGCCCGACTGAGTAGTACGTGAAGCCCAGATCCTTCGCCTGCTGGCGGCGGTACAGGTTGCGGCCGTCGAAGATCACCCTGGCGTTCATCACGCTGGCGAGGCGCGCGAAGTCGGGGCTCTTGAACTCGTCCCAGTCGGTGCAGATGACCAGCGCGTCGGCACCCGTCGCGGCCTCGTACATGTCGTCGAACAGGTCGATCGTCGGGGCTTCCCTGGCGACGTTTTCCATCGCGACCGGGTCGAAGCCGCGCACCGTGCAGCCATACCCCAGCGCCCTGCGGGCGATGGTCAGGGCGGGGGCCTGACGGATGTCGTCGGTCTTTGGCTTGAACGCGAGCCCCCAGAACGCAAGCGTTTTGCCGGTCAACCCCTGCTCGCCGCCGAAGTGGCTGAGGATCTTCTTGAAGAAGATCTCGCGCTGGCGCTGGTTGGTGTCGTGGACGGCACGGCTGATGTCGGTCTTCACGCCCGCCTGCTCGCCCATCATGATGCACGCGAGCGTGTCCTTGGGGAAGCACGATCCGCCATAGCCAAGCCCCGGGTACAGGAACGCGTGCCCGATGCGGCTGTCCGAGCACATGCCCTCGCGAACGCGGTTGATGTCGGCGCCGTAGGCTTCGCAGAGGTTGGCCATCTCGTTGATGAAGCTGATCTTGGTGGCCAGGAAATTGTTGGACGCGTACTTGACCATCTCGGCGCTGAGCACGTCCATGATGAAGACAGGGTGCCCCTGGCGGACGAAGGGGTCGTACAGGTCGCGGAACTGCTCGCCCACCTCGGCCGACTCGACGCCCACGACAACGCGGTCGGGCTTGTTGAAGTCGTTGATGGCGTCGCCCTCTTTGAGAAACTCTGGGTTGTCCGCGATGTGGAAGGCAATGTCGCCGACGATCGCCTTGATCCGATCGCGGATGCGGAAGGTGGTGCCGACGGGAACGGTCGACTTGACGACGATGGTCTTGGGCTTGTGCCCCAAGCCGAGCTGTTTGATGGCGGCGGCGATATCGTCGGCGGCCCCATCGATATAGGAAAGGTCGGTGTGCCCCCGCTCGTCGCTGGGGGTGCCGACGCAGATGAAGATCATGTCGGCGTCCGGGTAGGCCTCGCCCTTATCGAGCGTGTAGCGGAGTCGCCCGGCCGCGTAGTTTTTTTCCATGAGTTCGGTCAGCCCCGGCTCGTAGATGGGGCAGATGCCCTTCTTGAGCATGTCGATCTTGCCCTGGTCGATGTCGAGGCAGACCACGTCGTTGCCGGTGTTGGCGAAGCAGACGCCGGTGACCAGGCCGACGTACCCGGTGCCAACCATCGTGAGTTTCATCGACCCTCCTTATCCGAGGCTGAAAGGGAGGCAAGTGTAGGGTGCGAGCGGGTGGGAGTCCCACAAAACGGGCGTGAGGCGGGTGTCGACCCGGCGGTCGATGAAGCTACACTTTCCGCCCATGACCACCATCACACTGCCGCGCAAAGCCAGGAGCAAACCTCGCCGGAGCAAGTACACGGCGGCCACGGCCGACCGGCACGTCCTGTACCAGATGGCCGTCCAGAACGTCGAGGCCGAGATCGACTTCGTGGATGAGACGTACAAGATCCTGCGCGGCAGGCACGCCCTGAAGCTGCGCGAGGATTTCTGCGGCACGGGCCACACCAGCCGCGAATGGGTCGGTCGGCGGCGCACCAACACGGCGATCGGGCTGGATATCGATCGGGCGACGCTGGATTGGGGGCTGGAGCACAATATCGACCCGCTGCCGCCGGCCACGCGCAGCCGAGTCCGCCTGGTGAACCGGGACGTGCTGCACCCGGGCCGGTCGGGGAGCCGGATGGACATCGTGCTGGCGATGAACTTCAGCTACTGGATCTTCAAGACGCGTGAGACGTTGCGGGAGTATTTCAAGAGCGTGCGGCGGTCGCTGGTGCCGGGCGGGATCTTCTTCCTGGATTTCTACGGCGGGTCCGAGGCGTACGAGGTGCAACGCGAAGACCGCAAGGTCGGGCCGTTCACCTACGTGTGGGATCAGAACTGGCTGGACCCCCTCACCAACCACATGCGGTGCTACATCCACTTCAAGTTCAAGGACGGGTCGCGGATGGATCGGGCGTTCTGCTACGAGTGGCGGCTGTGGTCCATGCCCGAGATCCGCGAGCTGCTGGCCGAGGCCGGCTTCTCGAACTCGACGGTCTATCTCGAAGGCGATGACGACGACGAGGGGGGCGACGGCGATTTCCAGCCGGTCGAGGAGGGCGAGGTGTGCGCAGCGTGGCTGGCGTACATCGTCGCGGAGCGATGAGCGGCCCGGATCAGCGCGCTACGATCCGTCGATGCCCATCTCGCCGACAATCGACGCGGGGCCGGCCGATATCGAGCGGACGGTGCGGTCGGCGCTCGATCGCGTGGCGGAATTGTTCGACCGGCAGCTGGGTTCGGATCTTCCCAACGTCGGCGAGCTGTGCCGGCAGATCGGGCGCTATCGCGGCAAGATGATCCGCCCGCGCCTGGTCGTCGTCTCAGGGCTCGCCGCCGCGCCAGAGCTTGAAGACGTGCTCGACGAGCACATCACCCTGGCGACGGTGTGCGAGATCGTGCACATGGCGACACTCGTGCACGACGACGTGCTCGACGACGCCCGGACGCGACGCCGGGGGCTGACGGTCAATCGCCTCCGGGGCAACGAGGCCGCCGTCATGCTCGGCGACTACCTCATCGCCGCGGCCTATCACCTCTGCTCGCAGTCCGAGCATCGAGAGGCGGCGGTGCTGGTCGGGCGCACGGCGATGGTCATGTGCGAGGGCGAGCTGCTCCAGCTCCACCACCGCGACGACTACTCGCTCGATGTCGCGACGTACGAGGAGATCCTGGCGCGAAAGACCGGGGCGCTGATCGGCCTGGCGTGCCGGCTGGGGGCGCTGGCGTCGGGGGCGGACACAGCCACCGCGGACCGGCTCGAACGCTTCGGGCTCGAACTCGGCGTCGCGTTCCAGATCCAGGACGATGTGCTGGACCTCACGAGCACGGAGGGCATGCTCGGCAAGCCAACGGGCAAGGATCTGGACAAGGCCAAGCTGACCCTGCCGTTGATCCATCACCTCGAGCTTGCCGGTGCGGACGGTCGGGGCGAATCGCTGGACCTGCTGGAACGGGCGTGCGCGGGCGACCGGAGCGCTGCCGAACAGCTGCTCCGGGCGATGGATCGAACCGGGTCGATCGAATACGCCCGGGGCGAGGCGGCCCGGAGGATCGATGACGCCCGAACGCTGATCGAGCCGCTGGTGGATTCGCCGGCCAAGCGGCACCTGCTGCTCGCCGCCGATACACTTGTCAACCGCGATCGTTGAAGATTCCGGCACCGGAGGACGCACACCCATGCGCACACACAGCACGCGAGGAATGTCAGTCGGGGTGATGCTGTTGGTTCCATGCCTCGTGTACGGGCAGACAGCAATCAACGAGGGAGAGGGTGCGTCGCGACTCGTCGATGTGGAGCGGATGGATCCGCCGGCCGCGGCCGGCGCGCGCTGGATCAACCTCTCGGCAAGCAGCGATGGGCTGCTCGCGAGCTGGATCGAGCCGTCCCCGGGCGATCCGCCAGCCGATGGGCGCGATCCAATGCGGATGCGCTTCTCGCGTTGGGACGGGCAGACGTGGAGCGAGCCGACCACCGTCGTGGCCGCGGCAGACCTGTTCGTGAACTGGGCGGACTATCCGTCCGTGACAGCGGGTGGCGACGGATCGATCGTGGCGCACTGGCCCGAGCGAAACGGCGAGGCGCCGTACGCCTACGACGTGCAGCTGGCGCGCTCGACCGACGGCGGGCGGAGCTGGACGCGGCTCGGCCCGGCCCATGACGACGCAACCGAGACGGAGCACGGCTTCGTCTCGTTCGTCCCTGACGAGTCGGGGCTGCGCGCGTTCTGGCTGGACGGTCGAGAGACCAGCGGCGGGATGCACGGCAAGGGACAAATGACGCTGCGAACCGCAATCGTGAGCGACGAGGTCCGCAACGGAGAGCGAATCGATGCGTCGGTGTGCGACTGCTGCGATACAGCCGCGGCCATGACGAGCCTGGGGCCGATCGTCGTCTATCGCGATCGGACGTGGCAGGAGGTGCGGGATATCTCGATAGCCCGGCTGACATCGCGCGGGTGGTCCAAGCCCAGGAGCGTGCATGATGACGGGTGGAAGATCGCGGCGTGCCCGGTGAACGGGCCGGCGGTGGCGGCCGAGGATCGGCGCGTTGCGGTGGTGTGGTACACGGCGGCGGATCCCGGGCCGCGCGTGCTCGTCGCCTTTTCCGACAACGCCGGCGCCACCTTCGACGAACCGATCGTCGTGGACGCCGCGGGTCCTCCTCACGGTCGTGTCGGCGTGGTGCTGGATTCCGGTGGCGACGCGATCGTGACGTGGCTTGATTCGGCCGAGCCCGAGGCGGCTGTTCGCGTCCGGCGGGTCGCGCGCAGCGGCCGAATCGGCGAGGCGCTGACCGTGCTGAGAACAACAGCCCGAAGAACGAGCGGGTTCCCCGTGATCGTCCGCGACGGCGCCTGGGCATACCTGGCGTGGACTGTGGACCATCGACGCCCGAGTGTGGCGGTCTGTCGCTTCGCGCTGCAGGATATCCCGTAGGGCATCCTCCGATAAGTTGTCGCGTCGAGGGCTGTGTGAAGCCGAGTCTGAGCGGTGCGAAGGCTCGGATAAGCACGGCGATGCGCGTAATCAGCAGGTGGCCTGTCGGGTGACGCGGACCCTGGATCATCCTGAGCCAGAGCCGTATAATCAGACCTCGGAGCCACTGATGTGACCGATACGATAATGACTCTGATCCCCGGTCGGCCCGGAATAGTCTCACCCCGCCAGAGGTTCTCATCTCCATGAATACCTCGATCACACTCGCCGCACTCAGCGCCGTCGCACTCACGGGCATCATCCTCATGGCTGCAACCCCCGAAAGCCGCATCTCACCCCAACCCGAAGATACTAAAGCGCCCGCGCCCAGCACGCCCCGCTACTCCAAGGCCGGCTACGACATCACCTCCCTCCCGCGCGACAAGGTCGAGCAGCTCGCGGACAAACTCGACGCAGAGACTTATCGCATCACACAAAGGGCCGGCACCGAGGCCGCCTTCTGCGGCACACTTCTCGACAACAAAAAGGACGGCATCTACGCCTGCGTCGTCTGCGGGCTGCCGCTCTTCTCGAGCGATCACAAGTTCATCTCCGGCACGGGCTGGCCCAGCTTCTACCGGGAGTTCGATCCCGACCACGTCGCGCGGGTCGAGGACAACTCGCTGGGCATGCGCCGCGTCGAGATCAACTGCGCTCGGTGCAACGCCCACCTCGGGCACATCTTTGACGACGGACCCAAACCCACCGGCGAGCGCCACTGCCTCAACTCTGCGTCGCTGACGTTCCTCGACAAAAACGTCGAACTGCCCCCACGAAGCCAACCCGTCCAGACCGAAACCGCCTACTTCGCCGGCGGCTGCTTCTGGGGCATCGAGCACTACTTCCAGAAAGGCCCCGGCGTGATCGATGTCGTCAGCGGCTACATGCAGGGCGAGGGCGAAAACCCCACCTACGAGATGATCTGCGCCAAGGGCACGGGGCACGCCGAAACCGTCAAGGTCGTCTTTGACTCGAACCGCATCTCCTATCGCCGTCTCGTCGAAGCATTCTTCGAGATGCACGACCCCACGCAGCTCAACCGCCAGGGCCCGGACATCGGCGACCAGTACCGTTCCGGCATCTGGTTCGCCAGCGAGCAGCAGGAGCGCGAAGCTCGCGAGTTCGTGCAACAGCTCGCCGAATCAGACCGCTTCTCGCGCCCCATCGTCACCCAGATCGAAAAGGCCGAAAAGTTCTGGCTCGCCGAAGAATACCACCAGGACTTCATCGCCACCACCGGCCGCGCCTGCCACGTCACGAACCCCTGGTAGTTCGGCCGCCATACTCGGCCGGTGCGACGCCCGCGTCAGGTCCGATGCGCGAGAACGTCCGCTCAAAGAGCGAAGCGGTTATTCCCCCGTGATCGCGCGTGCGGCGGACTCGGCGAGGACCCACAGCGGGCCCGGGTAGAAGCCGACGAAAAGCACCAGGGCGATCCCCAGCCACGCTGCAACCGTCGTCGCAAACGAGACGGCGATCGGGCGCTCGTCCACGGGCGGCGTGAGATAAGCCTCCTTGATGACGAGCAGGTAGTAGTACAGGCTGACCGTCGCGTTCAGCGCGCCGACGAGGACCAGCCAGAAGAGATCGCTTTCGATGGCGGCGGAAAAAAGAAACCACTTGCCGGCGAACCCCGCTGTGGGCGGGATGCCCGCCAGCCCGAACATGCCCACGAGCAGCGTGAACGCGAGCAGGGGCGAGCGGCGGTAGAGCCCGGCGAGACTCGCCTTGGACGGATTGCGCCCGTCCGACCCGAGCACGCACACCACCAGAAACGCGCAGAAGACCACCGGGACATAGAGCAGCCCGTAAAAAATCGCCGACGCGACACCCGCGGTCGAGAAGCAGGCGAGCCCGATCATGATGTACCCCGCGTGCGCCACCGTCGAGTAGGCGAGCAGGCGCTTGAGGTCGCGCTGCACGATCGCCGCGAGATTGCCGACCGTCATCGACGCCACGCAGAGGATCAGGAACACGTTGGTGAGCGCCGCATGACCCTGCCCCACCAGGAACATCAGACGGATGATGATGCCGATCGCCGCGACCTTCGACGCCGTCCCGATGAACGTCGCAGCCTGGTGCGGCGACGCCTCGTAAACATCGGGCGCCCACGCGTGAAACGGGAAGACAGCGAGCTTGAAGAACACGCCCGTCAGCGCGAGCAGCACCCCCACAACCATGAGCGGCGTGACCGGCTGCTGCGCGATCTCGCTCAGGTAGGTCGTGGTCGCGGCGGCATAGATAAGGCTGACCCCGTACAGCGTCATGGCCGAGGACGCGGCCCCGAAGAGCACGTACTTCGCGCCCGCCTCGGCGCCCTCCCGCTGCGACGTGTGGAGCACGGCCAGGATGTACAGGCCGTAGGCGGACAGCTCCAGCGCCACGTAGAGCGTCAGCAGTTCGGTCGCGCTGACGAGCATCATCATGCCGGTGGCGGCGAAGAACATGAACATGGGCATGTCGGCGCGGGTTCTGGCGCGGAAGCTCTCCGCCCGGCCCGAGACGAGCACGGTCAGCAGCAGCCCGACCGTGATTCCGACTTTGAGCAGTTGTGAGAACGCGTCGACCCTGTAGATCCCCGGGAAGAACGGCTCGCCGTCTGCGTACACATAGACGATCGACATCGCCACGCCCGCAGCCGCCATCACGACGGACGCGATCCAGCCGGCGCGCTGCGAGCCTCCCATCACCGAGATCGTAAAGACGAGGATCGCGCCGGCCAGGATCGTCGCCTCGGGGATGAACAGTTCGAGGTTGCCCATCGTCTACGGCCCTCCCCCGGCGCCGACGGAGCGAATCATGTCGAGAATCAGGGTCGGGTAGAAACCGAAGAGCAGCAGCACGGCCACGAGGATCACCCTCGGCGTGACCAGCCACGCGCCCACGTCGACGAGATGGTCCCAGTCAGGGTTGCGCGGGCCGAACATCGCCGTGCTCAGCACGCGCATGACGTACGCGGCGGTGAAGATCAGGCCCACGATCGCACAGACGCCGAGCACGGGGTAGGTCTGCAGCGCGGCGATGAAGACGAGCAGTTCCGCCCAGAAGCTCGCGAAGCCGGGCACGCCCATGCCGCACAGCGCCGCGACGATGAACATCGACGACGCCACCGGCACCTGGCTGGCCAGTCCGCCGAAGTGGCGGATGTCGCGGTCGTGCGTCTGGTCGTAGATGAACCCGACGGCGGAGAAGAACAGGGCTGTCATGATGCCGTGGGCGAACATCTGGAAGATCGCGCCGTCGCGGGCGATGTCGCTGGCCCCGTTCGAGGCCGCGTACACGTTGAGCCCCAGCAGCACGATGCCCATGTGCGAGACGCTCGAGAACCCGATGATGTACTTGAAGTCGGTCTGCCGCATGGCGACGAAGGCGCCGTAGACGATCCCGATCGTGGCCAGCGTCGCGAACGTCGGCGCCCAGTACGCGGCCCCCTCGGGCAGACAGGTTATTGCGACGCGAAAGATGCCGAATGCGCCGAGCTTCATGAGCACGCCCGCGTGGAGCATGGACACCGCCGTGGGCGCGGCCACGTGCCCCGTCGGCGACCAGCCGTGGAACGGGAACATGCCGGCCAGCACGCCGAAGCCGATGTAAATGAACGGGTACACAAAGATCTGGAACTGCCGCGAGAACGCGCCGCTCTCGGCCAGCGCGATGATGTTCCAGGTGTCGCCGCCGGACCGCACGAACAGCGCGATCAGCCCCGGGAAGAGCAGCACGCTCCCGGCCATGAGGAAGAGCGTGAGCTTCATGGCCGAGTATTCCTTGCGCGTGCTCCCCCAGATCGCAATGAGCGGATACATGGGCAGAACCGCGAGCTCGTAGAAGAAAAAGAATGCGAAGAGGTCGAGCGACAAGAAGACGCCAAAGACGCCGAACACAAGCGCCGCCATGAACGCGAAGTACTCCTTCACCCGCTCCTTAAGCGTCCACATCGAGAGCACGCCGGTGAAGAAGACCAGCGAGGTGAGGAGCGTGAGCACCACAGCTGCGCCGTCGACCGCAACCGTGTAGTGAATGCCCAGGGACGGCACCCAGGGGATGTCGTGCGTCATCTGAAACCCGCCGACCGAGCGGTCGAACCGGATCCAGATGACGATCGCCAGGACGAGGCTGGCCAGCGCGCACAGGGCGTTCACGCCCTTGATAAGACGGTCCATCCGCCCCGGGATGAGCAGTGTGAGCAGCAGCGCCGCCGCGGGGCACAGGAGGGTCACGGTGAGGATCGGGAAATCGGTCATGATGTCATATCTGAAGCCGCGTCACTCCATCGCGAGATAGAACACCAGGACCGCCACCGATGCGACCGCCGCACCGATGTAGAGCTGAAGTCGCCCGATATGCCGCCGGGCGGTCTCGCCGCCGGCCCGCACGACGCCCCGGGCCAGCTTGTCGGCCGCACCGTCCAGCGCGCGCGTCTCCGTGCCGTAGCACAGCTTCGCGAACCAGACCACCGGGCGCACAAACACGCGCTGGTAGAACTCATCGATGTACCAGCGCTTCTCGAAGAGCGTCTGGACCGGCGGGAATGATGCGACGAACCCGGCCTGCCTGGCGCCCGTGCGCCCGAACTCGAACCAGGCCAGCGCCACGCCGAGCAGCGCGATGCCCACCGCGGGCGCCATCTCGGCCAGCGTCGGGGCGTGCGCGTGCTCGATGCCCAGGAGTGCAGCGATTCGACCGCCGAGAAAGCCCACGCCGATCGCGCCCAGTGTGAGCAGAATGATCGGTCCGCACATCACCCACGGCTCGGCGGGGTCGTGCCCGGCCGAATGATCCGATCCCGCGTGCTGCGCGTGCGCCGGCTCATCCTCGACCGCGAGCGAGTCCGCGTTCGGCCGCGTGATGAGGAAGATCATGCGGAAGCTGTAGTACGCGGTGAGGAAGGCCGCCGCGTAGACACCGATCCTGATGATCGTGTAGAACAGCCCGGACCCATCGAGCGTGCCGATGATCTGCTCCTTCGAGAAGAACCCGGCCAGCGGCGGGATGCCCGCCAGCGCCGCACCGCCCACGACCAGCCCGATCGTGGTGATGCGCATCCTCGCGACGCCCGCGCGGCCCATGGCGATCATGTCGTTCGTGCCGCACCCATGGATGTAGGCCCCGGCGCACAGGAACAGCAGCGCCTTGAAGAACGCGTGTGTCGTCAGGTGAAAATAGCCGGCGAACAGGCTCCCAGCCGACAGCCCGATGAGCATGAACCCGAGCTGGCTGATCGACGAATAGGCGAGCACGCGCTTCATGTCCTTGGCCACCATGGCCATGGTCGCCGCGAGCAGCGCCGTGAACGTGGCGATGCCGAGCATGACGCGCATGGTCGTCGGCGCGTCGAGGAAGAGCTCGTGGAACCGCGCGACCAGGAAGATCCCCGCCGCGACCATGGTCGCCGAGTGCAGCAGCGCACTGACCGGCGTCGGACCCTCCATCGCGTCCGGTAGCCACGTGTGCAGCGGGAACTGCGCGCTCTTGCCGATGACCCCGATGAACAGCATCAGGGCGATGAGCTCGATCTGGCCCGGGGGGATCGATGACGGTTGGCCTTGCGGCTCGAAGATCCGCCCGATCTCCATCACGTCCAGCGTGCCCGTCGCGCGGAAGAGCAGGATGAGCCCGATGAAGAGACCCACGTCGCCGATGCGCGTCATGATGAACGCCTTCTTCGCGGCGGCGACGGCGGACGGCTTCTCGTACCAGAAGCCGATCAGCAGAAAAGACGACAGCCCGATCAACTCCCAGAAGATGAACGTCTGGAGCAGATTGGCCGAGAAGACGAACGACAGCATCGACCACTCGAACAACGCCAGGAACGCAAAGAACCGACCGCGGCCGGGATCGTCGGCCATGTATGACAGCGAATAGATCTGGATGCACAGCGTGACCAGCGCGACAACCGCGCCCATGATCAGCGTCCGGCCGTCCAGGAGCACGCCGAACTCGATCGACACGTCGCCGATCACAAACCAGCGCGACGTGAACGCCTGCGCCTCGGGGTGCGCGGTGAGCAGGAGCGCCGCGGCGGCGACCAGGCTCGCCACGCCCGATGTGAGGACGATTCCCGCGGCGATCCCGTGCCGACGACGGAATCCCACCAGCGCGACGACGAACGCGATGAGTGGACTCGCGACGCAGACCAGAGCGATCAAACTGTGGTTCACGCGCCCTAGCCTTTCAGTTCTTCAAGGTTGGCGACGTCGATGGACGTGCGCTGGCGGTACACCGCCAGGATGATCGACAGCGCGATGGCCGCCTCGGCCGCGGCCAGACCGATGATGAACAGCACGATGATCCGTCCGACCGCGGGGTCGTTGGCCACGTGGTAGTTCACCGCCAGAACGTTCACACTGGCCGCGTTGAGCATCAGCTCGATCCCGATCAGGATGCCGATGAGGTTGCGCCGAGCGAGCACGCCATACAGACCGATGCAGAACAGCACCAGCGCGAACATCATCCAGGCCTGGATGGTCATGCCCAGCCCTCATCGGCGGCGGCCGGGTCGAGGCTCTCATCCCCGCGGCCGGCGATCGTGATCGCCCCGACGATCGCCAGAAGAAGAACGACCGAGAGCAGCTCGAAGACGACGTTGAATCGGTTGAGAAGGTCTCGGCCGATCTGCTGCACCGACCACGCTTCATCAACCGCTTCGGGCATTGGCCCGAACTCCGTCCCGCTGATCACCAGGCCGACCGAGACCAGAAACAGCAGCGCCGCGCCGGCGGCGAGCGTTCGGCGCAGCAGCCCCTCGCCGGGCTCGTTGCGACCGCCCGACGACAGCATCACCGCGAAGACCATCGCCACCGTGATGCCCCCGATGTAGATCAAGACCTCCATGGCCGCGACGAACGGGCTCCGGAGCAGACCGAACGCCAGCGCCACCCCGGCCAGCGATATCCCCAGCCCAAAGATCGCGTGAACGATGCGGCGCGCGCCCACGCCGATGATCGCACCGGCGATGGTCAGCACCATGACCAGCCCGGCGGCGATCATGGATCGACCTCCGGTTCCTTTTCGGTCGCGGCCTTGGCTTCGGCGGCAGCGGCCCTCTTCGCCGCCTTCTCCGCCGCCTCCCGCGCGTCGCTCACGCGCTGACGCTCCACGAACTCGTCCTCGAAGTCGCGGAACGGGTCGAGCAGATCGTAGACCCATTCGCGTTCGTAGCCCGCCTCGTCGTACAGCTTCGTGTATTCGAGCGTGTCCGTCGGGCAGACATCGATGCACAGCCCGCACATGCTGCACAGCGCGAAATCCACCTCGAACTTCGAGGCGCGCATGCGCTTGATCCCCTCCACCCGGCCGCCGTCGATCTCGATGCAGAACGAGGGGCAGATCTTCACGCACTGCATGCACGCGATGCAGTCGTGCGTCTCGAGTTCCTCGAACTGGACGAGGCTGATCAGGCTCCGGTACGCCTCGGACAGCTCGGGCTTGACGTGCGGGTAGGTAAGCGTGACCGGCTTGCGCCGCATCTGGCGTGCGGTGATGCCCAGCCCCGTCACCAGCGACTTCAGCCCGCCCGCGATGGTTGTGAAATAACTCACGCTACAGCACCTTAATGAGAAACGCCGTCACCAGGAGATTCACGATCGAGAGCGGGATGAGCGCGCCCCAGCAGAACGTCATGAGCTGATCGAACCGCAGCCGAGGAAACGTCCAGCGGATCCACATCATCGCGAAGATCAGCAGATAGGCCTTCAGGAAGAACCAGACCGGGCCGGGCAGGATCGGCCCGTCCCACCCGCCGAAGAACAGCACCGTCGCCAGCATCGAGCCGATGAGCATATTCGAGTACTCGGCGAAGAAGAACAGCCCGAAACGCATGCCCGAGTATTCCGTGTGGAAGCCCGCGACCAGTTCGCTCTCGGCCTCGGGGATGTCGAACGGCGCCCGATTCGTCTCGGCGAGGATCGCGATGAAAAATATCAGCATGGCCACGGGCTGCAACAGCACGAACCACACACCGGTGTCGGCCTGCACCGCGGTGATGTGCGCGAGGTTCATGCCGTTGATCGCGATCATCTCGCCTTCGATCTCGTACATCGGCCCCTTGGCGCTGATCAGCAGGACGATCGGCAGCGCCGAGAGGATCAGCGGAATCTCGTACGAGATGTTCTGCGCGATCGAGCGCATCGCCCCCAGCAGCGCGTACTTGTTGTTCGAGCCCCACCCGGCCATGAAGATCCCGATCACCGCGAATCCGCCGAACATGAAGATCAGCACCAGCCCGATGTTGATGTTCGTCAGCACGACGGTCTTCGAGAACGGCAGCAGCGACGCCGCCGCGACCACCGGCGCGAAGACCATCAGCGGCGCCAGGTGGTACAGCGGCTTGTCGACGCCCCTGGGCGTGATGAGCTGCTTGCCGAGCAGTTTGATCATGTCGGCGACGGTCTGGAGCGTGCCGTGGAAACCGACCTCCATCGGGCCCATGCGCCGCTGAATCCACGCCGAGACCTTCCGCTCGAACCAGATGCAGAACAGCGTGTTGAGCGAGAGCACGGTCATGACGCCGCCGATGCCGGCCCCCAGGGCCAGCAACGGATTCCCGAAGATGTCCAGAAACGTCCGTGGCACGAGGCGTCGCTCCTACCGGTCGATCTCGGGGATGACCAAGTCGATGCTCCCGACGATGGCGATGGTGTCGGCCACCATTGTTCCACGCAGGACGTCGGGCATCGACGACAGGCTGGAAAAAGACGGCGTGCGCAGCTTGATCTTGGCGGGCGTGTCGCTGCCGTCGCTGAGGATGTACATCCCGAAGTGCCCGCGCGCCGATTCGACGGCGAAATAGAACTCCCCCTTCGGCGGCTTGAGCTTTTTGATCAGCTTTTTGGGTCCGATCGGCCCGTCGGGCAGCGCGGTCAGGCCCTGCTCGATGATGCGGCAGCTCTGCTCCATCTCCCGCACGCGCACGTCAAACCGGGCCAGGCAGTCCCCCGCCTTCTCCGTCGGGATCTCGAAATCGAAGCGTTCGTACCCGCCATAGGGCTCGGCCCGGCGCACGTCGTACTCGACGCCGCTGGCGCGAAGCGATGGCCCGGTGACCCCGTACTTCAGCGCGATCTCCTCGCTGATGACCCCGACACCCCGGCATCGCTCCTGGAAGATGACGTTCTCGCGGATGAGCGCGTGGTACATCAAGAATCGCTCGCGCAGCCGCACCAGAAACGCCCGCGACTGCTCGATGAAGACATCGTCCACGTCCATCGTGACGCCGCCGAAACGCCCGTACGCGTAGGTAAGCCTCGATCCCGTCACGCGGTCGAGAATCGTCAGGATCTCCTCGCGGTCGTCGAAGCAATACAGGAACGGCGTGACACCGCCCAGGTCGAGCATAAATGTCCCCAGCCACAGCAGGTGGCTCTGGATGCGGTTCAGCTCGCACACGATGACGCGGATGACCTCAGCCCGCGCGGGCACCTCGATCCCGACCATCTTCTCGATCGCCTGGCAGAAGCCGATGTTGTAGATCATCCCGCTCAGGTAATCGACGCGCGACGTGTTCGGGATGAACATGATGTAGCTGCGGTTCTCAGCCATCTTCTCGTGCGCGCGGTGCGCGTAGCCGATCACGGGTTCGCAGTCGAGTATCTTCTCGCCGCGCAGATGGAGCAACAGGCGCAGCACGCCGTGCATGCTCGGGTGCTGCGGACCCATGTTCAGGTAATAGGTCTCGTCGTCCGATGCTCTTTCGAGCGTGTCCGGTGCGCTTTGGTTCATTCGCTCGTGTCTCGGGGCGATTCACTGTTCGGTTGCGCAGCGTCGGGGGCGTCCTCGATCCGGCCGAAATCCTTGAGCAGCGCATGGAAATCAACGTCGTCGGGCAGGAGGATCCGCTTGAGGTTCGGGTGCCCGCTGAAGCGGACGCCGTACATATCGAACACTTCACGCTCGTACCAGTCCGCCGCCGGCAGGACGTGCGCGATGCTCGGGGCTTCGGCACCGGGGATCTCCGGGGCGAGCTCGACCAGGACCAGGTGCCGGTCGGCGGTGGCGAAACGATTGAACGTGTACACCAGCCGCATCTTGTGCAGGTCCGCCCGCCGGTCCTCGCAGGTCAGCATCTCGAGGAAGTAGCCGCTCGCGCGAAACGCCTCGGCGATGGCGACCACCTGATCGGCCCCGGCCGAGTAACGGTGGTGAAACCCGTCCACGGCATAATCTGATTCGCCGGTTTCGAGGATCTTCCCACGCAGGTCCAACGTCGGCGGACCGCTCACGCCTTGGCCTTCCTTGCGCCCCTCTTGATCTTTTCCTGCAGCTTCAGGATGCCGGCGATCAGGGCCTCG
>JADFOF010000243.1 GCA_022563015.1 Planctomycetota bacterium | reverse complement strand
GTCGAGCTCACCAGCCGTGCCCCGGAGATGGGCGAGGCGGACATCCAGATCGACCTGCGCGACTACGACGGCGAGGACATCGAGATCGGGTTCAATCCGCATTTCATCACCGACGCGCTCAAGGTCATCACCGAGCCCGAGGTTTCCATGGAACTCAAGGCGCCCAACAAGCCGGGGCTGATGAAGTCCGGCGACGACTTCCTCTATGTGGTGATGCCCGTCAACCTGTAGCGCGCCGGGCCCGCGTGGACCGCAACGCCAGCACCTCGACGTTGAGCCGGGAGAATGCAGCCGGTATGGGTGGGGCTTCATGATTCCCAGCGCAGCGAGAGCGAACGCCGGCCTTGGTCGTGTGACGCGGCTGGCGATCACGTCGCTGGTCTGCCTTGTGGGCACAGGCGCCGCGCTGGCGCAGGTTCCGCCCGTGGAGCCCGACCCCACGCAGCCGGACTCCGTCTACGAGCACCGCGCCATTGCAGAGATTCTGCTCCTGCTGGCGGCGGACGCGCCCGGCGCCGAACCCACTCCGCTGGCCGACGACCTCCGCTCGCTGGCGTTGAACCAGATCCGCTCGCACGTCGGGCAGGCCTACCAGGGCGAGGTGTTCGCCGCCGACATCCGACGCCTGACCCGCCTGCCGGAGTTCGGCCCGATCGCCAGCACCGTGCAGCTGCGCTCGGACGGGCAGGTCACGCTCACGATCACGGTCTCGATCCAGCCGATGATCCGCGACGTTCAGGTCGTCGGGAACCGGCTCATCAGCGACCAGGACATCGCCGACGTCATCGACGCCCTCATCGACACGCCCATCGATCGCTTCCGCATCGACCGTTTCGCTCGCCGCGTCGAAGACCTGTACCGCGAGAAGGGCTACCACCTGGCGCGGGTCGAGGCCCAGGTGGACGACATCGAGGAGACCGGCACGCTCATCTTCGTCGTCCGCGAGGGCGAGCGGATGCGGGTCACGGACATCCGGTTCGTCGGCGTCGAGGAGGAGCTGGACTTCTCGCCACGCGAGCTCAAGCGGGAGATCAAGACCAAGACCGCCGGCCTGTTCGAGACCGGCCCACTGGACGAGCAGGCCCTCGCCGCCGACCGCACCGCTCTCCGACAGTTCTACCTCGACCGGGGGTATCTGGACGCCCGTGTGGACTTTCGGATCACGACCTCGCTCAACGGTCGCGAGGCCATCGTCGAGTTCCTCCTCTCTGAGGGCCAGCGTTACACCATGCGCTCGGTCCGCGTGTTCTACCCCGAGTACGTCCTGCCCGGACGCTACCCGTCGCGCGAGGACGCCCGAAAGGCCGCCAAGCCCTCACAGGGCGTCCACGTGCTCCCCGACGCGCAAGGGCGACTCGAGTACGTGATCTATGACTACGGCGTCTTCTCCGCGGAGCAGATCTCGGGGTTCATCGACATCAAGGCCGGCGACGTCTACAGCGACGGCAAGATCCGCAAGGTCGACCAGGAGATCGCCAGCCGCTACGGCCAGATGGGCTACACCCACCCCGCCGACGCCACCCGGCGCGCCGTCACACACCTCGAAATGCGCGACGAGCGCGAGCCGTTCGTCGATCTCTTCATCACCATCCACGAGCGAGCGCCCGGGCTGGAGCACATCCGCTTCCGCACCGGCGAGGTGATCATCAGGGGCAACGACCACACCGACCACCGCGTCATTCGCGAGAAGATCGAGCTGCGGCCCGATCGCCCGCTCGACACCACCGCCATCCAGGAAAGCCTGCTCAGAATCCAGCAGTCGCGGCTCTTCGATCCCCGCAAAGTCAAGCTCACCATACAGGATCCCGACCCGCTCCAGCCGAACTACCGCGATGTTCTGGTCGAGGTCGAGGAAACCAACACCGGACAGATCAGCCTCGGCGGCGTGGTGACGTCGGACTCGGGGCTGAGAGCGCGACTGGCCATCTCCCAGCGGAACTTCGACATCGCCGATACCCCCGATTCCTGGGGCGAGTTTTTCTCCGGCAGGGCCTTCCGCGGCGGCGGACAGACCGTGTCGGTGGAGCTCATGCCCGGCACGGAGGTCGCGACCTATTCGCTCGCGTTCTTCGACCCGACGTTCCTCGGCTCGCGAAACTCCTTCAACAGCTCCGTGTTCTTCCGCAACCGGCAGTTCGTCGAGTACGACGAGCGGCGGATCGGCGCACGGTTCGGCGTCGGCCGACGCTTCGGGTCGCGCTGGAACGGCGGTGTCAGCGTCCGCGCCCAGTCGGTCGAGCTGAGCGATCTCGACGCCGGCCTCCCCGCAGACGTCTTCGCCGTCGCCGACGACAACACGCTCCTGAGCGTCGGCCTCAACTTCGTGCGCACCAGCGTCGACAACCAGTACATCGCAACGCGCGGCAACCGCATGGCATTCCGCGTCGAGCAGGTCGGCGGAGACTTCAGCTTCACCAAGATCGAGGGCGAGTACGCCGTCTACGTCCCCGTCTACGAAGATTTCACCGGGCGGGCGACCGTCTTCTCATTCCAGACCCACGCACGCTTCATCCCACAGGACTCGGCGAGCGTCCCCACCTACGAGCGCTACTACCTCGGCGGACAGTCCTTCCGAGGCTTCGACTTCAGGACCGTCTCGCCCAAGGGGCTGACGCTCGCCGGCCTGCAGACCGACGACCCCGTCGGCGGCACGTGGGCGTTCTTCGCCGGCATCGAGCTGCGACAGCCGATCTACGAGGGCGTGGTCAGCGTCGTCGGGTTCATCGACTCCGGCACCGTCACCGAAGAGTTCGGGTTCGACGAGTACCGCGTCTCGGCGGGGTTCGGGATCCGCCTGACCGTCCCGTTCTCGCCCATACCCCTCGCCTTCGACTTCGGGTTCCCGCTCGTGAGCCAATCGCTCGACGACAATCGACTCTTCACCTTTTCGGTGGACCTTCCGTTCCGCTGAGTTCGGCCGTATTATCCCTCCCCGCACGCGGGCCGCAACGGGCGCGGACCGCCACGACACAGACGGAAGGAACCTGCCATGACGAACCGCACCCGAGCCCGCGTCTCCCTTGGGCTGGTCGCCTCGGCCATGATCCTGCTCGTCGCCGCGGCGTGGGCCCACACCGCCGGCGTGTTCGCGACGCCCACAGCCGTCGCCGTCGTCGACATCGGCGAGCTCCGATCATCGCTCAACGAACTCAAGGTGCTCCTGGCCCAGATCGACGCCAAGTTCGCTGCACGCAACCAGGAGCTCGAACTCAAGAGACAGGAACTCGCCGCCATGCAGGCCCGGCTCGACGAGGAAGGGCCGACCATGACCGAGGATGAGCAGAACGATTCCACCGCCGAGATCTACCGCCTCGACACCCGTATCAACGCCGATGACAACATCTACCGCCAGCTGCTCCAGATCGACGGGCTTCGGATCATGAAGATGGTGCAGACGAAGATCGATGACGCCACAAGGCGCGTCGCCGCACGCGACGGGTGGAACATCGTCCTGCTCGACACGAGCGGCATCAACGTCGTGGGGCAGGACAGTATGCAGAAGATGGACTCGGCCATATTCCAGCGATCCGTCATCTACGCCACCCCCGCTGTGGACATCACCAATGAAGTGCTGACGCTGATGAACAACGAGTACGAGGCTGCTGTCCCGGCCCCCAAACCCGCGGGCACCGGCGGGCCGTGACCCAGCCGCTCACAACCGGCGCCCTGGCCCAGCGCCTCGGGGCCCAGCTCGTGGGCCGCGACGATATCCCGATCGACCGCCTCGACTCGCTCGAAGACGCCACCGCGGGCGCGCTCACGTTCATCCGCACCGCCGCGTTCGCCAGCCGATGGGCCAATGCCGACGCCCCGGCGGCGCTGGTGTCGGCCGGGCTGGACGTGCCCGGGCACGACCCGGCCACGCGCGCCCTCATCGTCGTGCCCGACGCCGACCTCGCGCTCATCACCGTGCTCGACCTGTTCAAGCCCGCACAGCCGCCGCCCGAACCGGGCGCGCACGAGCGCGCCTTCGTCCACGACTCGGCCGAGGTCGCGCCCGACGCCTCGATCGCACCCGGCGCCTACGTCGGCAAGGGCGCCCGCGTCGGACGGGAAAGCGTCATCCACCCCACGGCTGTCATCGAGCACCACGCCCGCGTCGGCGACCGCTGCGTCATCCACCCGGGCGTTGTCGTCGGGAACCGCTGCGTCATCGGCGACCGATGCATCTTGTACGCGGGCGTCATCATCGGCGCGGACGGCTTCGGCTACCGGCCCGCCAAGGACGGCACCGGGCTCATCAAAGTCCCGCACATCGGAAACGTCGTCATCGGTAACGACGTCGAGATCGGCGCCAACTCCTGCATCGACCGCGCCAAGTTCGGCTCCACGACCGTCAGCCACGGCACAAAGAACGACAACCCAGT
>JADFOF010000242.1 GCA_022563015.1 Planctomycetota bacterium | reverse complement strand
TGCTACCCCGACTGCCACGGCAACGGCGTGCTTGACATCTTCGACTTCCTCTGCTTCCAGAACAGCTTCGTGAATGGCGAGCCGTACGCGTGCGAGTGCGATCCCGACCCGGCCTGCGACATCTTCGACTTCCTGTGCTTTCAGAACGCGTTTGTCGCCGGGTGTCCGTGAACGGAACTCTCGCTTCGGACATAGTTGACTGCATCCGCCACTATCTGCACGCGCACATCGGATCAGCCGCTGGCGTGATGCATTCCTCACATGGTACAGGGGCGTCGTGCGGACGGCGATCTCGGGTTCAGTCAAGACACCCCGCTCGCGATGATCGTGGCTCGAACGCAGCGGCGGCTCGATCTGTCCTGGATGATCCTATCATCAACCGAACCTTCGAGCGAACTGGGTACGAACAAAAACGAATTGAAGTGTGATTGCTGCTCCAGTCGGATTTTGGGTTTGACACGGAGCCCAGGGTGCGTTAGTTTGAAGAGTTGAGGCGCAGATTTCCTGGTGCCAAGGCGACACCACTGCTTTCAACTGAGGATACGAAACATGAAGCAATTCACTGCAATTTGTGCGACTGTGTGTCTGATTTCGACTGCTTCCGGGCAGGTCATCTCGAGCCCGGACGGCATCTGGACTGGCATCATCGACCCGAACAACACGGGTCAGCTCACCGGAATCGCCTTCAAAGGCCTAGACGACATATTCGAGACGCTGTTTTACGAGGCCAGCACGGGCAGCGGCGGCTTTACGTGGCGCGTTGAGCAGAACTACGCCCCTGTGAGTCAGAACATCGGAGCCAACTCGGCCACGTTCCGATCGATGCGATTCGACCAGAAGATTCGTCTCGACACGAGCGTGGTGATGGTCAATGGTCCTTCCGGTGGAGCGATTTTCACCACAACCTATACCAACGTCGGCACCATACCAGAGGAACTCCAGCCCTTCTTCTATGGCGATATCGATGCTAATGGCACTTTCACGGGGGACTCCGCACAGTGGTTGCCCGCGAGCAACGCGATTGAACAAACTGATGCCGGGGCCTTGTGGTGGATGGGGGCATTGGAAGTCTACACCGGCTGGGAGATTGACGTGTGGCCCATTCTACGAAGTGCCCTCGATGCTGGCGTGAACAATCTTTTGAACTCGGGAGGTGGCGGACTGGACGATTGGACCGGGGCTTTGGCCGGTCCGTCGGTGTCGCTTAGTCCCGGCGAGTCGGTCAGCATGACCGTTGGGCTCGGTGGGGCCGGCATCAGCCTGTGTCCCTGCGCGTGCGACTTCGACCCGGATCCGGCGTGCGATATCTTCGACTTCCTGGCCTTCCAGAACCTCTTCGTCGGCGGTGATCCGTGTGCGTGCCTCATGGATCCGGATCCGTTGTGCGATATCTTCGACTTCCTGGCGTTCCAGAACGAGTTCGTGGGCGGGTGTCCGTGAGCGCAGAAGTGATGGAGTGACAGGGTGACTGAGTGACGAAGGGGTGGAGGGGAGAAGAGACGTAGAGACGTGGAGACGAAGTGGGAGAGGGGCGGATGGTCGGTGTGGATCGGCGAATCGCATCGGGCTGACGCGGGTACGAATGCCCGGCCGGGTCAGACTGAGATCGGCCTTCTCGGTGCGCCGGGGCCGACGGTGGACGTGATCGCTTCAGAATCACTGAAATGATGGCTGAAAGCACTTGCTCCCCATTGTGGTCGTCAGGACACTCGTGTATACTGGTTCCATGAGGCGTGTCTCCGCCGCCCGGCAGTGCCGGGCTCTGGTGACCGGCCGAGTTCGAGACAGCCGCGGCTTTCGGCCGTAGCCCGAGAGCGCACTGATCGGAGAATCAAAGATGACCATCAGAACTCCCCCAACGGCGCTCGGCGTGTGGGTGCTTGTCCCTCTTCTCTCAGTGATCGCCGCTCCCGTGCCGGCAGCCCGGGCTCAGTTTGCCCCCGCGGTGCACTACGCCGCCGGCGACGGGCCGAACTCCGTAGCGATCGGCGACCTCGACGGCGACCAGGTGCCCGACCTGGCCATGACGACTTATCCGGGCTGGCCCGCTTCCGGCGGCAGCGTGTTGGTGCTTCTGGGCCTCGGCGACGGGATGTTTGCCGACGCAGTGCACTACGCCGCTGGCGACGGGCCGAACTCCGTAGCGATCGGCGACCTCGACGGCGACCAGGTCCCCGACCTGGCCGTGGCGAACGGGCTCAGCGATTCCGTCTCGGTGCTGCTGGGCCTCGGCGACGGGACGTTTGCCGCCGCGGCGCACTACGCCGCCGGCGACGGGCCTCTCTCCGTGTCGATCGGCGACCTGGACGGCGACCAGATCCCCGACCTGGCCGTGGCGAGTTTGATCAGCAACAACGTCTCGGTGCTGCTGGGTCTCGGCGACGGGACGTTTGCCGCCGCGAAGCACTACACTGCCGGCGACGAGCCTCGCTCCGTGGCGATCGGCGACCTGGACGGCGACCAGGTGCTCGACCTGGCCGTGACGAACCATTGGTACGGTAGTTTTGAGGATAGCACCGTCTCGGTGCTGCTGGGGCTCGGCGACGGGACCTTTGCCGCTGCAGTAAACTACCCCGTCGGCGCCTGGCCTACCTCCGTGGCGATCGGCGACCTGGATGGCGACCAGGACTCCGACCTGGTGGTGATCGCCTCCGGCGTCGTCTCGGTGCTGTTGGGAGTAGGCAACGGGACGTTCTCCGCCACGAGGCACTACTACCCTCCTGCCGGCGACGGGCCTCGCTCCGTAGCGATCGGCGACCTGGACGGCGACCAGGTGCCCGACCTGGCCGTGGCGAACTTCGGGTCGTCCCAACCCTA
Source organism: Planctomycetota bacterium (assembly GCA_022563015.1). Lineage (GTDB taxonomy): Bacteria > Planctomycetota > Phycisphaerae > Phycisphaerales > UBA1924 > JADFGU01. Next base: position 1,564 of record JADFOF010000242.1, on the reverse strand, counting down.
TGATGGGACCGTCTCGGTGCTGCTCGGGGTCGGCGACGGGACGTTTGCCGACGCGGTGCACTACGACACCGGCTACGGGTCCGGGTCCGTAGCGATCGGCGACCTGGACGGCGACCAGGCGCCCGACCTGGCCGTGGCGAACTGGTTCAGCCACACCGTCTCGGTGCTGCTGAACCAGAGCCAGGTCTGCTACGCCGACTGCGACCCCAATGGCGTCCTCGACATCTTCGACTTCCTCTGCTTCCAGAACAGCTTCGTACTCGGCGAGCCGTACGCCTGCGACTGCGACCCCGACCCGGCCTGCGACATCTTCGATTTTCTGTGCTTCCAGAACGCGTTTGTGGGCGGGTGTCCGTAAGGGGCGCCATGGCTCATAGCAACGCATGTGCCTCTCCAACCCGGCTGAGCCGACCCACGCGGGGCCCTGCGGGACTCGACACCCTGAGAATGGGCGAACAGGACCACTTTTTCACCTCTCGCGAGCGAGAATATCTCTTCTCTGGCGTCGAGTCTGCAATGAGGCTGTCCCGCGCTGACATGAAGTGAGGACGGTGCGGTTGCGCCGTGCGTGAAAACCTCGGACAAATCGAAAGAGAGGGTAATCATGAGATCGACGAGAACACCACCAACTGCGATGCGCTTTGCCAGTATCGGTGTCGTAGGCGCCTGGGCCATGACCACCGGCGCGTACGCACAAATCCAGCCCGGGGATCAGACCATCCAGCTGATCGAGGTCGCCGCCGGGCTCGTCTCACCGGTGCAGGCCACTCACGCCGGCGACGGCTCCGGGCGGCTGTTCGTGGTCGATCAGACCGGCTTCATCCGGGTGATCGACGGCGGCGTGCTGCTGCCGACTCCCTTCCTCGATCTCACCGCCGTGATCCCGACGCTGAACACGAACTTCGACGAGCGCGGCGTGCTCGGGCTGGCGTTCCATCCCGACTACGCCAACAACGGGCGCTTCTTCGTCCGCCACAGCGTCCCCCGCACCGGTGCGCCGGGCGAGCCGTGCGTGGGCACCTCGCGCGGCTGCCACACCGAAGTCCTCGCCGAGTTCAGCGTCTCCGCCGGCGATCCGAACATCGCCAACCCGTTGGGCACCGTCCTGTTCGAGGTGGACGAGCCGGAGTGGAACCACAATTCCGGAGGGATTGCCTTTGGCCCGGACGGGTTCCTGTACTTCACGCTCGGTGACGGCGGCGGCGCCCATGATGGACTCGCCGAAGTCCCGCCCGCGCACGGGCCGATCGGGAACGGGCAGAACATCGACACCGTCCTCGGGTCGATCCTGCGCATCGACATAGACGGCGCCGCACCGTACACCATCCCACCAGGAAACCCCTTCCCAGACCCCATGGGACGCGGCGCGCCGGAGATCTACGCCTACGGCCTGCGCAATCCGTACCGCTTCTCGTTTGACGACGGGCCCGGCGGCACGGGCGAGCTCTACCTGGGCGACGTCGGCCAGAATATGTTCGAGGAACTCAACATCATCCAAGTCGGCGAGAACTACGGCTGGGCGACGCGCGAGGGCGCGCACTGCTTCGATCCGTTCAATCCCACC
>JADFOF010000014.1 GCA_022563015.1 Planctomycetota bacterium | reverse complement strand
TGGATACCGGGCTTCGCGGCAGGCGGTCCGACCTGGTGCAGCCGCTGCTGTGCGAGCTGACCGGCGCGGAGGCGGCATGCGTGGTCAACAACAACGCCGCGGCCATGCTGCTGGTTCTCTCGACATTCGCCCAAGGCCGTGAGGTGATCGTCTCGCGTGGTGAGCTGGTCGAGATCGGCGGCAGCTTTCGTCTGCCCGACGTCATCGAGGCGGGCGGCGCCATCCTGCGCGAGGTGGGCACGACCAACAAGACCCGGCCGAGCGACTACACCCGCGCCATCAACGAACGCACGGCCGTGCTGCTCAAGGTGCACACGTCGAACTTCCGCGTGCGCGGGTTCACCGAGGCTGTCTCCATCGCGCAGCTCGCCGAAATGGGGCGAAGCCGCGATCTGCCCGTGATCCATGACATCGGGTCGGGGCTGCTCGATCGGGAGAGCTTTCCCGGCCTCCCCGACGACGAGCCCGACGCGCGCACCTCTATCCGCGCCGGCGCGGACCTCGTGCTCTTCAGCGGCGACAAGCTGCTCGGCGGTCCGCAATCGGGGATCATCATCGGCCGACGTGCCCTGATCGACCGCCTCGAACGCCACCCATTGATGCGGGCTCTGCGCGTGGGCAAGCTGACCATGGCTGCGCTCGGGCCGACCCTCCAGCTGCATCGCGACCCCTCGGCCAGCGGCGTTCCGGTTCGAGCGCACATGCGGACCCCGATCGAGGAACTCCGGCAACGCGCCAAGGCAATCGTCGGCGAGTTTGCATCGGACGCGCGCGTCCGCGCTGAAACCGTGGAGACTCAGGCCTATCTGGGAGGAGGGGCGGCTCCCGAAGAGGCAATCGCCAGCTGCGCGATCTCGATCCGTGTGCCCGGGGTGACCGAGGACGAACTGGCCCAACGGCTCCGTCTGGGCACGCCCCCCGTGGTGGCCCGGATCAATGAGGGCGCGGTGCTGCTCGATCTTCGCGCGGTGCCGCACGTTCTGGACCGCCAACTCGCCGACGCGATCAGAGCAGCGGCCCGAGGTGCCCCGGACGTGGCATAAGAGTAACTTTTCGTTCCAACCCCCAGGTTGGTCCTGGGAGTGTCAGCACGACTGGTGTCGGCCGCGGATTTCAAATCCGTTGTGGGGCCTGGAAATCAGGTCCCAGGTAGGTTCGATTCCTATCCACTCCCGTTTCTCGTGTCGCGTTGGCGGCCATCGCAACAAACCCCGTACAGCCGGTCCACGCAATACGACCCGAGCCGAGGCGTTTACATGCGTGGGCGCGTCTGCGTTCGTGCGCCCGTCTTGCGAAGGAGCCCGCCATGACACCTCTGAGCACCGTCTTCACAGTCGCCGCGCTCGTGGCCGGGATCGTCGGCACCGCCCAGGCCCAGAATCGAGGCATGCCGAGCATGCTCCGCGAGGGCTCGCCCCAGGTCGGCGATGCGCTTCCAGGTATTTCGATCTACACCGACGACGGCACGCCGATCCAGACCCGCCAGCTCGACGGAAAGTTCAAGGTGATCGTGTTCGGCTGCCTGACGTGACCGCCTTTCCTCCGCAACGTCTCCGGTCTGGAGACGATCGAACGCGATTATTCCGACAAGGGTGTTTCCTTCTACTACGTCTACAAGGCGCTGGCCCACCCTGAGTTCAACGGGTACGTCACGCCGTTCACGCTGGAAGAGCGCCTCATGCACGTGGAAGAGGCCAAGCGCACGCTGGGCTCGCGGTTCACATGGATCGTGGACAACATGGACAACGAGTTCAAGCACGCCATGGGCAACGCGCCCAACTCGGAATGGGTCATCGACGAGAACAACATCATCGTCGCCAGACGAGGCTGGAGCAACGCTGCGGACTTGCGTGCGGATCTCGAGGAGTTGGTCGGCACGGTCGAGACCCCGACGCGCGTGCAGGATCTGGACATGCCGACCGCCCAGCCGCCCAAGGCCGCCGCATCGGGCATTGTCCCGCGCGTGACCAAACCGGGTCGGATGACGGCGCTTGTCACCAGGCCTCTCAAGGGCGAGGACGACGAGCCGTTCTACGCCAAACTGCGGGCCGAAGCGGAGCAAGGTCTCATCACCAACGGCCAGGGCACGCTCTATCTGCGTTTCATGCTTGATCCGCTGTACGACGTGCACTGGAACAACCTGGTCGATCCGATCCAGGTCAAGATTACGGGTGCCGACGGCATGGACATTACGCCCAGCGTGCTCAAGGGGCCGGAGGTTGAGGAAGAGGCTGACATCGATCCGCGCGAGTTCCTCGTGGATGTGTCCGGCGCAGAGCCGGGCAGTGTCATTCACATCGAGACGTTTTACTTCGCGTGCCACGAAACGGATGGCTGGTGCAAGCCGGTCACGCAATCGTACGAGATCAAGCTGGAACGCAATCGCGACGGCGGGCGGGTCACTGGCGGACGTGGAGGGCGGGGCGGACGCGGTGGGCCGCAGGGTAGGCCGGGTGGACGCCGACCCGGCGAGGGGTTCCCGTCTCGACCGGGTCGACCTGGGGGCGATCGACCTGCGGCTCCTCCGAGTTCGGCTTCGAGCACGGCGAGTGATCGCGAACTGGCCGCGCTGGTCGGCACGTGGAACATGTCGATGGAGATGAACGGCCGAACGATGGAGTCAACGATGACACTGTCGCGTACAGATAACGGGCTCAGCGGAACGTGGACAGCTAGAGGTCAAACCATTTCCCTGGAGGACGTTTCGTTCGACGGCGAGACTCTGACATTTGTGCGATCGATGGGACAGCGTTCGCTCAACTTCACAGGCACCGTCAAGGGCAACGCCATCACAGGCAGCTACCGTGGTGGCAGCGGAGGCGCGGCACGGGAGATTGTCTGCAACGGCACCAAGAAGAAAGGGTAATTGGCGAATGAGATCGCTCTTTTTCGTTCTCGCAACTGCAGCTATCCTGCTGACGGCGACCTCGGGCGCGAAGGCGCAATCAGTGATCGAGGTGGGACAGCCGTTTCCTGGGCTTGTCCTGCCCGCGTTGAAAGACGGCTCGCCCGCATCCATCGCGATGTATCGTGGCAAGAAGGTTGTCCTGCACGTCTTCGCCTCGTGGTGAGCGGGCTGCCGACGAAGCGTGCCCGTGTGGCACGAAGCGACCAAAGCCCTCCAGGAATCGGGCCAGATCCAGGTTGTCGGGATCATCCAGGAGCAGCATCCCGACCGCTGCGCCCTGTTCATGCAGTGGAAGGAGATGGATTGGCCGATCATGGTCGATTCGCTCGATCTGCTCGGCGTGTCAGCGGTGCCGATCACGGTGTTGATTGATGAAGCGGGTGTCGTGTACAAGGTCCGCGCCCGCACGCGCGACCTCGAAGCTTTTCTGAGTGAGCCCCCGGTCGAGTTCGAGGAGGCCGCGGCTCCACAGGCCCCGAATCTGGAAGAACTCAGAGCGCATGTCTCTTCTGAGGATTCAAGCGATTTGCGCGACCCTGCAAACCTGAATGCCCTGCGATACTTCATTGACTCAGTTTTTCTCTGGGGGGGGCCACAACGGCTCGATGAAGCCATCCTGATCTACCAGTCGACGCTCGTCATGCACGACGATGCGACGTTTGCCTTCCACCTGGGCGTCGCGCTGCAATCCCGCTATGAGAAATCACACGAACCGGACGACTTTGCTCGCGCCATCAAGGCATGGTCCCACGCCCTTGCGTCAGATCCAAACCAGTACATCTGGCGGCGGCGCATCCAGCAGTACGGCCCTCGCCTGGACAAGCCGTACTCGTTCTACGACTGGGTTTCACAGGCCCGCGACGAGATCTCGGCCCGTGGCGAGACGCCCTTGCCACTCGGCACCGAGCCTCGGGGTGCGGAACTCGCGTACCCGGCCCGGACATTCGTGGTGGACGAGACGGCCAAGGCCGATCCTGATCCCGACGCCCGGATCAACCTCGACCAGCGCGGTCTGATCGGCATCGAGACGATCGTCGTGCCCACCACCGAGGCTGGTGGATCGTCCTCCCGTGTCCATGTTCTGCTCACGCCCAATGAATCACTCAACGCCCACTGGAATAATGAATCGGACGAGACGGAGGTATGGCTTTCGCCGCCGCCGGGCTGGCGCGTCAACGCTCTGGGCAGGACCGCCCCGAACGGTCCCGGCGCGGTGAGCACGGAACCGCGGCGCGTGGAGTTCGAGATCCTGCCGCCCGATGACGCGTCACCGGGTATCCACGTGCTGTCGGGGTACGCCCTGTACTATGTCTGCGAGGACGCCGACGGGCAGTGTCTGTATCTCCGTCGTGACATCCAGATCCCGATCACCGTGCGCTAGCCCTCGTGTGAGCCACCGATGGACGAGAGATAATCGCGCCCCTTGCGCCGATGCCACTCATCCCTGGGCAGCGTCATCCACGGCTCATCATCGACGCCAAGCCCGTCTGCGATCCGGATGATGTAGTTGAAGTAGCCGATCACCTGCGTGGCGAGCGAAACCTGCTCGTCGGTGAAGCCGTGCCGACGCAGCGCGTCGATGTCGGCCTCGCCCATCCGTCCGGGCGTCAGCGTCAGCTTGACCGCATAATCGCACAACGCCCGATCCGCCTCGGACAATGCCGCATCGCGATAATCGAAGACGAGCACGTCGGCCGTCACCTGGTCGCCGGACTCCTGACCGAAGTCCTTCGCGTGCGACAGCGTTCAGTAGTAGCAGTCGTTGATGTTGCTGACGACCGCGGCGAGCATCTCCCGCGTCGCCCCCGGCAACGCATTGGGGCGCTTCATCAGGCTCATGTAGAACTGCATCGACGCCTGCACGCTGGGCGGATCAAGGCTCATCACCCTGATGATCCCGGCCACTCGGCCCTCCCGCCCTCGCGCCGCGTCGTAGACCCGCCTGAGCGTTCCCTCCGCCTCGTCCTCGTTTACCTGCCGGATAAACGCCATGTGATCACTCCGAAGAAATTTCCGGCACGGAGCGAGCATACCGCCGCGTCCCGGGTCGATACTCTACGCAATCGCAAACGAGTGTGCGAGGGATCTGGGAGTCTCAGAGCCGCCGGGCGATGCGCCGCGGTGATCCTTATTCCTGGCGGACGGTGAACAACGGGATCCGCACGCCGTGTCGGACACCGGAAATGGTCTGGCCATAGAGAATGTCCGCCAGCCCGCGGTGCCCGTGCCCGCCGATGACGAGCAGGTCAAGGTGTTCCCGCGCGGCCAGGCGAACGAGCTCGCGCGCGACGCTCCCGTACCCGAGCACGAATCTGATGCCCGGTACTTCCGAACCGGCGAGGTCTTTGCGCAGGCGTTCGCAGAGTTGCTCGAGGTATCGTTCGTCCTCGTGGCTCTCCGTGTCACCGGTCTGCTGCCCGTACCACTGCCCGCCGACGCCCTGAACCACGTGCATCAGGACCAGCTCGGCGCGGTGGGTCCGAGCCAACCCGATCGCCTGCGCGAGGATGTGCCCGTCGGTGTGTCGGGCCTCCAGCGCCACGCCGATGCGCTGGAACTCACGCGGCAGAGCGGTGGCCTGGGCGGCGACCTGAGCAGGGCTGACGCTCGGCGCCACGCGCTCGGCCGGCTCGCTCCGGCGAAATGTGATCCACGCCAGGAGCCCGCCCAGGCACGCCGCCGCCGGGATCGCTCCGGCCAGAACGAGCCACGAAAAGCGACCCGCGGCGGCCGACCACGATCGGACCTCCCCGTACACGAGCACCACGTTCAGCGCAATGATCACCGCAGCGATACTCCACGCCAGCACCCTCACCCACCGCGGGTTGGCGAACGGCCCCATCTTCACCTTGCTTGACGTGAACTTGATCAGCGGTACCACGGCGAATGGCAACTGGAGGCTCAAGATCACCTGGCTGAGGATCAGCAGCCGATACGACCCGGTGTCGCCCATCACCGAGATCACGATCATTGCCGGGACAATCGCGATCGAGCGCGTCATGAGCCGTCGCAGCCACGGCTGCATCCGAAAACGCAGGAACCCCTCCATCGTGATCTGACCAGCCAGCGTGCCCGTCAGTGTCGAGGACTGTCCCGCGGCGATGAGCGCCACGGCAAACGCGATCGGCGCCACCTGCGTTCCCAGGAAGCCGTCGAGCAGCCTGTGCGCCTGCTGCAACTCATTGACGACGATCCCGTTGCGGAAGAAGACGGCGGCCGCCAGCACGAGGATCGCCGCATTGACGAAGAACGCGGCGTTGAGCGCCACGACCGAGTCGATCAGGTTGAACCGGCAGGCCTGCGCGATGCCCTTGCGCGTTCGCGGGACGTTGCGCGTCTGCACCAGCGCCGAGTGCAGGTAGAGGTTGTGCGGCATCACGGTAGCGCCGAGCATGCCGATGGCGATGTAGAGCTGCCCGTTGCTCAGCGGACGCGGGACGAGCCCCGACGCCATGCCCGAAAGAGACGGCCGCGACAAGACCATCTCGATCACAAAGCACACCCCGATGGTCAGCACCAGCGCGAGGATGAACGCCTCCATCTTGCGGATGCCGAGCCGCTGGAGCCCGAGCAGCACGAGCACGTCAAAGCCCGTGATCAGCACCGCCCACTGAAGCGGGATGCCGAAGAGCAGGTTCAGACCGATCGCCGTGCCCAGCAGTTCGGCCAGGTCCATGGCCGCGATGGCGATCTCGCATAGCAGGAACAGGGCCCAGCGGACAGGTGCTGGATAGTTGTCGCGGCAGGCCTGGGCCAGGTCGCGCCCGGTCACGAGCCCCAAGCGTGCCGAGAGCGTCTGGAGCAGCACCGCCATCATGTTGCACACCAACAGAACCCAGATGAGCCGGTACCCGAACCGTGCGCCGCCCTCCAGGTCGGTCGCCCAGTTGCCCGGGTCCATGTAGCCGACCGACACCATGTACGCGGGGCCGGCAAACGCGAACAGCCGACGCCACCAACTACCATTGCTGACCGGGACGCTTCGGTGGACGTCTTCCAGGGACGGGTCCGGCATGGCGCCGGAGGAGCGGGGCGTGATCGGGGGAGGCTGCGTGGTCATCGGGGCGCCTGGGGGGTAATCGGGATGGTTCGCGGCGATAGTAGCACAGGCTACTATTCATGTCGACCGCAGGCGTCGCGGGATGAGGGTCCGCATGGCCCAACTGTTGGAGCGAAAGCGGTCGTTCCCCCCAGATGTGCCGGCCCCGCGAGCTGACAAGAGCGCAGGACCCGCACGTTCAGGGCACGCCGATTCCCGCGCCCGCCGGAACCACGATCCGGAGTCCGACTTGGCTCCGGCAACCGACCGAGGAGATGCCGCCGGGCCCGTGTCACGGCTCCGATAACGACCCAGAGACCATCGGCACGTCTCTGGCGCCCCCGAAACCCGTCCCGCTTCCATGGAATAAACCACCCACGCCACGGGTTGACATGGCGGCTCATCTGGCCGAAGATTCCACGCGAACGACATGCTCACGCGAATGATCCTCATCCTGGCCTTCGCCATGCAGCCCGTGGGGCTTCTGCGGGCGACGGTGCAGGCGGGGTCTGGCGATCAATGCAGTGCCCTCGCGTGCGAACATCAGGTCGAGATCACGACGTGTTGTGGCGAGGTCATCCGCCAGATGGTGTGCGGGCAGACACCGGACGACTGCGGCTGCCAAGCGAAGCCGACCGATCAGGATTCGCCGCGCCCGCAGCCGCCAGCCACGCCCCCTTCTGCCGGCGAGACCTTTTTCGCGGTCCCGTCGCGAGTCATCGGCTCTCAGGATGGGCCGTTCAGCGGTGTGAACCCGCTCGGGCTTTGGACCTCGTCACGGCTGGGGGCTCACCAATCCCACAATCAAAGACTCGCCCTGACCTGCGTCTGGCGAACGTAGCACCGGCTCCCCACGGGGTGCGTGCGCGCTGATCGTGCGCCGTTCGCTGGGCTGTCGGCGCGGATGCGCCGACCCGGGACCACTGATGGTCGCGGTCAAGCACGACTTCCATGCCCATCGCACCGCGTGAGCGCTCCTTCAGGAGCGTGTCGTCGGCCCCTGCCGTGCCCGTCCGGGGCGGCGCGCAGGGTTCACAACAGATTCATTGATGCTTTCACTCTCTGCTTGTGCAACGAGGTTGCGACATGTCATGGTCCATTCGAATTGGTGTACGATTGCTCTCGGCGTTGGGAATCGCGATGACCGGGTGCAGCTCGCCGGGCCCCTTTGACGGCTCGATCTCGGATCTGATGCTGCGGGACTTTGGATCGGTCAGCGCCTCGGAGCGAGCGCTGATCGAGCGTGCTTCGGGCGGGGCGTTCGAGCCCTGGGTGTCAGACGTGGAATTGCCGGCCGACGCCTCGGCCGCCGATTTCGTGCGACTCGCGCTCGATCGCAACCCGACGCTCCGGGCGGCCCGGCAGAGGGTGCTGAGACTGCAGCAGCGGATCCCGCAGGTCGAGAGCCTGGCCGACCCGATGCTGCAGATCGCCCCATTCGGACAGATGGCGGAGACGGCGGCCGGACAGGTCTCCGTGATGACGGGGATCAGCCAGCGCATTCCCTACCCGGGGAAGCTCGCCGCGCGGGGCCGCATCGCAGGTCAGGACGTCGCCATCGCCGAGCAGGAACTGGAACGGCTCCGCCTTTCGGTGGTGTCGGACACAAGGACGGCGTACTGGAGCCTCTACTACGCGGCCCGGGCGATCGAAGTGACACGCCAGAGTCGTGACTTGCTGGTGCAGATGCGTGAAGTCGTGCGTGCCAAGTATCGGGTCGGCGCCGCGACGCAGGAATCGGTGCTTCGAACCGCGGTGGCGCTCAACAATCTCGAGAACGAGCTGATCACTCTGGATCAGCGCCGCACGACGGCCGTCGCAATGCTCAACAGCCTCATTGATCGATCGGTCACGGCGGATCTGGCCGATCCCAGGCCGATCGAGCTCTCCGAGTTCGATTTGCGTCTGGACGATCTGCTCTCGACGGCGCGGCTGGCGAGCCCGATGATCGGGGTGATCCGCGAGCGGATGCAGCGGTTCCTCGAACAACGCGAACTGGCGCGGCTGAACCGATACCCGGACCTGACCGTGGGCCTGAGCTACAACCTTGTCGACGATCAGGGGCTCTCGCCCGTCGCCAACGGTGATGACCAGTGGTGGATCGGGTTCGGCATCAATCTTCCGATCTGGCAGCCGCGACTCAAGGCGGCGGAGCTCGAGGCGATGCGCGGGATTCTGGAGACGGCCGGCCTGGTCGCCGGAGAGCAGAACCGCGTCGCCTTTCGCGTCCAGGACGCGTACGCCAAGGTCGAGACCCATCAGCGGCAGGTGATCCTGCTGCGCGACGTCATCGTGCCCGAAGCGCGGCAGACGGTCGAAGCCTCGCTCAGCGGCTATCGCGCGGGCAGCGTTGACTATCTCTCCCTGATCGACAACTGGCGGAAACTGCTGGATTTTCAGCTCATGTACCAGCGCAGCCTCGCGGATCTCGAACGAGCCTTCGCAGAGCTTCAAGAGGCGGTCGGCCGGGACGTGCCGCGCAGGAGAATCCTTGATGACGCCGACGAGCCTCGTGACAACGACACGGAATCGCCCGAGCCCGACGGCGGCGCGGAGAATGATCGATGAACACCGAATCTGATTTCGAGCGCGATCAACCCTCGAAGGAGACCCCGATGCCTGACGAACGCGGCTCGCGCGAATCCGAACAGACCGGTCGCGTCGCCGAGCCGCCGCCGAGCCCGAAGCCGCCCAAGGGGCCGTCGCTCTCGCTCATTCTGGGAGTGCTGTTCGCGATACTCATCGCCTTTGTCGCGGGCGGGATAATGTCGGGCCTGATCCGCAGCGGGTACGACATTGCGACGCAATGGATCGCATTCGCCACGGGCACCGGGGACGAGATGAGCGACGCCGAATCGGTCGAGCCGGACGAACTTCAGTTTTACACGTGCGGCATGCACCCGTGGGTGATCCTCCCGAAGCCGGGGCAGTGCCCGATCTGCCGCATGGAACTGACGCCGCTCGATCCGGACAAGTTCAGCGGCGAGATCACGATCGACCCGGTTGTGATCCAGAACATCGGCGTCCGCGTGGCCGAGGTCAGGTCGGGCCCGGTGGTTCGGACGATCCGCACGGTCGGCACGGTGACCTACGACGAGACGCGCGTGCGGGACGTGAACATCAAGGTGCCGGGGTGGATCGAGCATCTGTATGTCGGCTACGAGGGCGCGAAGGTCGTCCGGGGCGAGCCGCTCTTTGACTTTTACTCTCCCGATCTCTACTCCGCGCAGAGCGAGTACCTGACAGCATTGAAGATGCGCGGGAAGATCGGGGTGGACTTCGTCGCCGACAGCGGGCTCGACGCCGAGCGGCTGATCGATGACGCCCGTGTTCAGCTCGAATACTTCGACATCACGCCGGAGCAGATCCGCGCGCTGGAGGCGTCCGGCAGCCCGTCCAAGACGCTGACCATTCGCAGCCCGCACACCGGCGTCGTGATCGAAAAGCACGCCAATGAGGGCATGCGGGTCGATCGGGGAATGCGTGTGTACCGCATCGCGGACCTCTCGAAGGTGTGGGTGATGGTCTCGCTGTACGAGTATCAGCTGCCGCTGGTGCAGGAGGGTCAGCGGGCGATCATGACCCTGCCGTACATCCCGGGCCGGACCATCGAGGGCACGGTGATCTACATCTACCCCTACCTCGACGAGCGTTCGCGGCAGGCGACGATCCGCCTGGAGTTCGACAACCCGGACCTGCTGCTCAAGCCCGGCATGTGGACGAACATCGAGCTCAAGACCACGCTGGCGCGCGAGCGAACGCTCGTGCCGCGCTCGGCGGTCATCGATACCGGTGAGCGGCAGGTGGCGTTTGTCAGCCTGGGCGAGGGGCGATTCGATCCGCGCGACGTGCTGATGGGCGTGGAGGCGGATGGCGGGCAGGTGGAGATCCTCGAAGGCCTCACGCCCGGCGAGATGGTCGTCACCAGCGGGCTGTTCCTGCTCGACAGCGAAGCCCGCTTGCGCGAGAGCATGGCCAAGATGATCAGGGGCGATCTCGCGTCCGAGCAGGAGGTGGTGGTCGCCGTCGCCGGGGCGAGCGAGCTTCGGACGCTGCCGGCCGGGGTCGAGTCCGGGCTCATCGCTGTGCTCGAGAGTTACTTTCAGATCGCCAACCGTCTTTCGACGGACACGACGAGCGGGACGGAAGCCCCGGCCCGACGGTTGATTGCTACGCTCGACGAGCTGATGGCCATCGAGATCCCCGATGCGCCGCACTTCTGGCATGAGCACGAAGAGGCGACAACGGTGCGAGACCAGGCGATGGCGCTCGCCGCCACCTCCGATCTTGAAGAATCGCGTCTGCTCTTTGCGGACCTGAGCGCCGCGCTGGACAAACTCATCAAGGCCACCGGCATCCCGCCCGGGTTTGGCACGGACGTTCAGGAGCTGCACTGCCCGATGTTCCTTGAGGAGCAAGGGGGGAGCATCTGGCTCCAGCCGGCCGGCGACGTGCGCAACCCGTTCATGGGCGCCGCCATGCTCGAGTGTTTCGACGACCGAGTGACGCTGCCGGTCACCGGGAGCGCGCAGGACATTGAGCCCGAGGATGAGTCCGACGGATCGGGCGCAGGCCCGGAGCGCGAAGGTGCGCTCGGCCCGGTGGCGTTCGACGCCCCAACCCAGGCGGCGATCGATGCGCTGATCGGGGCGTACCTGGAGATCCACGACAACCTGACCAGGGACGACCTCGCCGGGATGGGCGGGCCGATCCGCACGATCCGCGCATCACTCGACTCGCTCGACGAGCTTTCGCCGGCTGGGCTTGATGTCTCGCTTGGCCGACTTCACAACGCCTCGGCGCTTGATACGGAGAGCATCGAGTCGTTCCGCACGGGCTTTCAGGATCTGTCGGACGCGGTCATCGAGCTCGTGCGGATCGCTCCACCCAGCGACGCTGTCGGCGGCACGATCTACCAGGCCTACTGCCCGATGGTGAAGGCCAACTGGCTGCAACGTGGCGAGGTGGTCTCCAACCCCTACATGACGAACATGCCCACGTGCGGCTCCATCCAGCAGGAATTCAAGGTTGTTTCGTCACCCGGAGGATCGCCATGATCGGTCGCCTCATCGACTGGTGCATCGACAACCGCATGATGGTGATGCTGCTGACGGGCGTGCTCGTCGCTGCGGGCGTGTGGTCCGCCAGCAGCATCAACGTGGACGCGATCCCGGATCTCTCGGACGTGCAGGTGGTCATCCGCACGGAGTATCCCGGGCAGGCGCCGCAGATCGTCGAAGACCAGGTCACCTATCCCCTGACCACGGCGATGCTCGCGGTGCCGTACGCGGACGTGGTCCGTGGGTACAGCATGTTCGGGTCGAGCTTCGTCTACATCATCTTCGAGGACGGGACGGACCTGTACTGGGCGCGCAGCCGAGTGCTCGAACAGCTCAGCACGGTGATGGACGACCTTCCCCCGGGCATCAGCCCGCAGCTCGGGCCGGACGCAACGGGCGTGGGCTGGGTCTACCAGTACATGATGGTGACGGGGAAGTACTGCCCTCGACATCCGGGCGGGCTCTGGCACGATCCCGAGACCGACCGGTGGTACGACTCCGCGTCGAGCGCGCCCGATGATCCCGCGGTGCAGGAGAGGCTCGAGAAGCATCGAATCTTCGAGGATGCCAGGGTCATCTACGCCGATCGCGTCGAGAACCGGCGCTACGACGCACTCCAGTCCGCACCGGAGGAGATTCGCGACCGGCTGGAGCGGATCGAGATCACGCGCGGGTATGAGCGGTGCCCGCTCGACGGCGGGCCGCTCGTCGCGAGCGATCTAGATCTTTCCGACCTGCGCGGGCTGCAGGACTGGTACCTGCGGTACGAGCTGACCGCGGTGGAGGGCGTCAGCGAGGTCGCCGCCGTCGGCGGATTCGTCAAGCAGTACCAGGTCGTCGTGGATCCGGTCCGTCTTCTCGCGTACGGCATCTCGCTGCAGCGCGTGAAGCGCGCCATCCAGCGATCCAACGTGGACGTCGGCGGCCGCGTGCTCGAGATGAGCGAGACCGAGTACATGGTCCGAGGGCTGGGCTACCTCGGCACGCTGAGCGAGGCCGAGATCGCAGCTGCGCAAGCCGCCGGACAGACCGTCGAGGACGCCCGCACGGACCGGGTGCTGGCGGATCTGTCGATCATCGCACTGGCGGCGGATGAGCACGGCAAACCGATCTACCTGCGCGATGTGGCCGACATCCGCATCGGTCCCGAGATTCGCCGCGGCATCGCGGACTGGAACGGTCTGGGTGAGGCCGTCGGCGCCATCGTCATCATGCGCTTCGGCGACAATGCGCGAAAAACCATCGAGCGCGTCCGCACAAAGCTGAACGAACTGGAAGACGGGCTGCCCCCGGGTGTCGCGATCCGCGTCGGCTATGACCGCGGCGACCTGATCGATCGGGCGGTGGAGACGCTCAAGCACACCTTGATCGAGGAGATCATCATCGTCTCGCTGGTGGTGACGGTGTTCCTGGTCCATGCCCGCAGCGCGATGGTGGCGGTGATCGTCCTCCCGCTGGGCGTCATGAGCGCGCTGGCGATCATGCGCATGCTGGGCATCGACGCCAACATCATGAGCATGGGCGGCATCGCGATCTCGATCGGCGTCATGGTGGACAGCGCCATCATCATGGTCGAGAACGCGCACAAACACCTCGAGCGTGAGCAGGAGCGCGTCGCGGCCGGCCACCCCCCCACGCCGCGCAGCAAGCTGATCGCCGACGCCTCGAAAGAGGTCGGCCCGAGCCTGTTCTTTGCGCTGCTCATCATCACCGTGAGCTTTCTTCCGGTCTTTGCGCTGGGCGAAGAGTCGGGGCGACTGTTCAAGCCCCTTGCGTTCACCAAGACGTTCGCGATGATGAGCGGCGCCGTCCTGGCCGTGACCGTTATCCCGGTGCTGATGGTCTACTTCGTCCGCGAGCGGACGATCCCTGTCGAGATTCCGCGCTGGAGGCGGCTGCCGATCTACGTCAGCTCGATCTTCGCACCGGCCGCGCTGCTGCTGCTCATGCCGCTGGGAGCGATGTCGCCGTACCGATGGTGGCTCGCGATCGGCTGGGCGTTGTTCATGGCGGTCGTGATTCTTCCGCAGCGACTGAGCAAGGAAGAACGCAATCCGTTGAACCGCTTGCTGCTATGGGTGTATGAACCGTTCTTCGCGTTCGTGATGCGGTACCGATCATTGACGCTGATTCTCGCGCTGGCGGCAGTCGTCGGGTCGGTGTGGCCGCTGCGCCAGCTCGGCAGCGAGTTCATGCCCCCGCTCGAAGAGGGCGACCTGCTGTATATGCCCACGACGGTCGATCCGGGGATCAGCTCGACCAAGGCCCGCGAACTCCTCCAGCAGACCAACAAGCTCATCATGCAGTTTCCCGAGGTGCAAAGCGCGTGGGGCAAGATCGGACGGGCGGAAACCGCGACCGACCCCGCTCCGCTCACCATGATCGAAACGACGCTCATACTCCGGCGGGACAAGTCCCTGTGGCGCACCGTGCCTCTCGCCCGGTTCTATGACGACTGGCCGCGGTGGTCGCACGGTCTGCTGCAGAGGGTGTTCCCAAAGGAGCGGCCGATCACGGTAGCCGAGTTGACCTATGGCTACGACTGGCCGGACGGCACGCATGTGCCCGGACTCCATGAGACCCTCAATATCCCCGGACTGGCCAACTCGTGGACCATGCCCATTAAAACACGCATCGACATGCTCTCCACGGGGTTCAAGACGCCCGTGGGCATCAAGGTGATGGGCAGCGACCTGGCGACGCTTGCGAAGGTTGCACACGACATTGTCCAGGTCGTCAAGACCGCCGAGGGAACCGGACCCTACACCGTCAGCGCCTTCCCGGAGAAGAGCGTCGGGGGCAACTACCTCGACATCTCGATCAACCGTGAGGAGATCGCGCGCTACGGGCTGCACATCGCCGACGTTCAGGATGTCATCATGTCGGCCCTTGGCGGGATGAACATCGGCTCGACGATCGAGGGGCTCGAACGCTACCCCATCAACATCCGCTATCCGCACGAACTTCGCGACAGCATGGACGCGCTGCGGCAGATGCTCGTCGCGACACCCAGTGGCGCCCAGATTCCGCTCGGGCAGCTCGCCCAGTTCGCGATCCACAAGGGCCCGCCCATGATCAAGAGCGAGAACGCCCGCCTGACGAGCTGGGTCTACGTCGACATCGCGGGGCTGGACGTCGGAACCTACGTGAAAAACGCCCAGCGGGCCGTCGCCGAACGGGTTGACCTGCCGCCCGGCTACAGTATTGTGTGGTCCGGCCAGTACGAGTACATGCAGGCGGCCCGGGCGCGGCTGATGGTGGTCGTGCCGCTCGCGGGCGTGCTGATCGTGATGCTTCTGTACCTTGCAACGCGGAGTTGGCTGCGGGTGGGAATAGTCCTGCTGGCGGTGCCGTTCAGCCTGATCGGTGCGATATGGCTTTTGTATTTCCTGGACTACAATATGTCGTTGGCCGTCATGATCGGCATCATCGCGTTGGCGGGACTGGACGCCGAGACCGGTCTCGTGATGCTCTTGTACCTCGACACCAGCTTCGAGAGGTTCCGTCGAGAGGGACGGATGCGCGACACGAACGACCTCTGGTGGGCGATTCACGACGGGGCCGTCAGACGCATTCGGCCCAAGACCATGACGGTCGCGGCGATCTTCGCCGGTCTCCTCCCCCTCTTGTGGGCCGACGGCGCCGGGGCCGACACGATGCGGCGCCTTGCCGTACCCATGATCGGCGGCGTGACGACGAGCTTCGTGCTCGAGCTGCTGATCTACCCCGTGCTGTTTTACAACGCCAAGCGCATCGAAATGCGAGTGGCATTCAAGGATTATGCGAATACGTCAGTCGCCACGGGCGACTCCGCATAGCATATTCACAGTTCACTTTTTCAAGGAGAGTCCCATGTTTGCGAATCGAATCCAGACCCTGATGAGTTGCTCGGTCGTGGCTGTGACGGTTGCGGTCGCACCGGCAGCCGCGCGGAATGCCCCGTGTAGTGCGTGCGACACCACGCAACTGGCCAAGAGTCTGCACGACGGGCCGGTCAACGCCAACTGTCCGATCAGCAAGAGACCCGTCGATCCCGAGGCGGCAACCCTGCAGTACAACGGGCACACGATCGGGTTCTGCTGTCCCAACTGTGAATCGAAGTTCAAGGCGTGGGACGAGCAGAAGAAGGACGACTTCGTCCGCGTGTCCATGATGCACCTGACGCATCCCGCCGGGGAGGAGCACGCCGGGCACGACATGGCCGTGAACCCGACCGAGCGCACGGGCGACCTGTACCTCCTCAACACGTGCCCCATCTCGGGTGAAGAGCTCGGCGAGATGGGCGACGCCATCGTGAAGGTCTACGACGGGCGAGAGGTTCGTTTCTGCTGCAAAGGTTGCATCGAGGATTTCGAGGCGGACCCGGCTGCACACTGGAAGACCGTGAACGAGCAGATCATCAAGCGCCAGATGCCGTATTACCCGCTGGATACGTGCATCATCTCCGAAGAGTCGCTGGATGACGAAGAGATGGGCGGACCGATCAATTTCGTGTATCAGAATCGCCTCATCCGCTTCTGCTGCAAGGGATGCAAGAGCGATTTCCTGGCAGACTCGAAGACATTCCTCAAGAAACTCGACGAGGCGGCCATCGCCAAACAACGCGAGCACTATCCGCTCGAGACCTGCTTCATTTCCGGCGAGGCCCTCGAATCGATGGATGAGCCGATCGACAAGGTCTACGGCAACCGGCTGGTGCGCTTCTGCTGCAAGGGCTGCATATCCAGGTTCGAGAAGGATCCGACGGCTCACATCGCGACGCTGGACATGGCCTGGCGCGAGATCCGCGGCGACGACGACGGGCCCAACGAGCATGATGACCATGGTGAGAAGGAGCACGATCATGGCGGCCACTCGCACGGCGGTGGCTGAACAGGGGAGATGACCATGCACGCCGCGTCGATGATGCGCCATCTCGCCGTATCGACGGCCTTAGCGCTCGCTGTCGCCTCGGCGCGAGCTCAGACCACCGATCCGGAGCCGGCACCCCCGGAGCAGGCTGTCGCGGCTGAAGCGCTCAACCCGTCATCACCGGGCAACACCATGTGCCCGGTAACGACGGACGAGGCGGTGGACGAGAACTTCTTCACGGTGTACAAAGACCGCACCGTTTACTTCTGCTGCCGACGGTGCAGATCGAAGTTCCAGGCCGACCCGGAAGCCTACATTGAAAACCTCGGCGTCATCGAGCCCGTCGCGCTCCAGACGCCCCAAGACCCGCATGAGCACGCCCGGGACGAGCCCCCGCACGACGACGGGCCGACGCCGGCGCAGGCCGACGCGGCCCAACCGGATCACGACCACGCCCACGACCATGGCTCGGGCGAGTCGTTCGCCGTGCTGCCCTACCTCGGCCGCTTCCACGTGCTGGTCATCCACTTCCCCATCGCGCTGCTCAGCATCGGGGCGCTGTTCGAGTTCGTGGGCTGGCTCGGCAAGAGGCCTGGAGTCGAGCCTGTCGTCCGCGCGACGATCGGCCTGGGGTCGTTGAGCGCTCTGGCCGCCATGCTGCTCGGGTTGGCCAACTCCATCGAGGCGGAATACAGCGGCACACTCTCGGACGTGTTCTGGTGGCACCGCGCTCTGGGCATCGCGACGACGGTCGTGGCGGCGGCGGCGTGGGTCGCGGTGGAACGCCGTGCGCGATCCAACAGTCCCCGCGCCGTCAGCACGGCACGCGCCCTCATCCTGCTGGCCGCGCTGCTCGTCGGCGTCACCGGGCACCTCGGCGGTTCGCTCGTGTTCGGGTGGACGTACCTGCTGCCCTGAGTCAATGAGATGTCGGCAGCACGCAAGAACACCGGATCCGGCTGGTGTGCAAGGGCGCCGCGCCGGCCGCCGACGAAAGCTCGATCTGCTCGAACGGAGAGGGGGGGATTCGAACCCCCGATACGGACAAGCCGTATACGGCATTTCCAGTGCCGCTCCTTCAGCCACTCGGACACCTCTCCAGGGCGATTCCGGGCCGATCCGCGCCGGCCCGTGACTCGGGGAGGAGTGTACCGTCCGCAAAGGGCGCGGTCTAAGCTCGCGTCTCGGGCACCTGCTGTGCTGGTGATCCGTCTGGGATCGCATCGGTTCGCCCCAGCATCCTTGTTCCCCAGCAGCCGATCAATGCGACCTGCCCGATCGCCAGCCCCATGCCGGCGCCGACCGCCACATCGCTGGCGTAGTGCGCGCCGAACAAGACTCGGCACACGCCCACGACGATGGGCATCGCGATCGCCAGCGGCTTCAGACGCGGATAGAGCCTGCACAGGAACACGCTGAGCACGACCGCCGCGGCCGTATGACTCGACGGCATCGACTGAAGATTCGAAACCCCCGGCGCGAACACGTCCCACGCGTGCCGCACCGCGCCTTCCACCGGAGCCGCGCCGAAGGGTCCAAGGAATGACCCCGTGCTGAACAGATCTGCCATCGCGGGTCTGGGCCGACCGATCAGGATCTTGGCGGCGAAGACCGCGGCGCTCGAAGCCACGACGGCCACAGCAAGATCTGCAAGTCGCCTTCGGTTCGCAGGATCGAGCAGCCAGACCACCACCGCCACGACGACCAGCGACGCCAATCCGCCGTACTCCTGCAACCAGATCAGAACCCGCCGGACATCTCCACCCATCGGGATCGCACGCGCCCCGGAGGAGACCACACCATCGATGGGCACGAGCACCGCCGCGATCAGGAGGGCGACGAGCATCGGCCTGGCCCATATCGATCGGTCGCCACGGCCCGACCACGCCCAGATCGGCCCGGTGACGCCCGCGATGAACTGCCACGCGCCATGACCCACGCGAATCGGCAACGCCAGCCCGCGGTTATAGTCGATCGCGATGCGAACGGATCGTAACAGCATGAATCAACCGCAGACCGGCTCCGGCAGCGACCCGACGAGTCCGCACTCGGATCGGCCAGGCCGGGGTCGCCTCCGGCTCTCGCCTCGATGGTGCCGCTCCCGAATGGCGGGGTTGGCCCTCGTGTTCCTGTGCCTGACAGTCTATGTCCCGGGCCTTCACTCCATCCCGCCCGTCGACCGCGATGAAGCGCGATTCGCGCAGGCCAGCCGACAGATGTTCGAGTCCGTCGCCGGCATCCCCGGCGAACTCGACACGGACGCGCAATCAGATGGGCTGCACAGCGGCGGGCTCATCGTCCCGATGGTCGGGAACAAGCCGCGCCTGGGCAAGCCGCCGCTGATCTACTGGATCCAGTCCGCCTCCGCAGCCCTGTTCACCGCGGGGCATCCGCTGCGCGACGCCATCTGGATGTACCGCGTCCCGTCCCTGCTCGCCGCCATCGCCACGGTGCTCATCACGTGGCGGCTGGGCTGCTCGATGTTCGACCCGCGCGCCGGCTTGCTCGGTGCCGCACTGCTCGCCGTCGCACCGGTCTTCGCGTGGGAGGCCCATCAGGCCCGGGCGGACCAGCTGCTCGTGGCGTGCACGACGCTTGCCATGTGGGCCCTGTGGGAGATCCACCGCGCTCATCGTGTGACCGCGCGCTGGCCGCTCGTCTTCTGGCTCGCCATCGCCGCGGGCATACTCACCAAGGGCCCCATCACGCCGATGGTCGTCGTCCTGACCGCGTTGGCAGTCTCACTCGTCTCCCGGCGATGGTCGTGGCTGCGGCGCACGCGGCCCGTGATGGGTGTCGTGCTCACCGCGGTCCTCGTCCTGCCATGGGTCGTGGCCGTCGCGGGCCGCGTCGGGTGGCAGCCGTATCTCGACACCATCCTTGACGAAACGCTCGGCCGTGCGGGCGCCGCCCGCGAGGGCCA
>JADFOF010000241.1 GCA_022563015.1 Planctomycetota bacterium | reverse complement strand
TTTGCTGATCCGTACGGGCTCCACTTTGACTTCAAAACCGTTTCGAGAATCGCGCAGCGTCGGTCGGACCTGATCATCCTGATGGCAGACAACATGGATGCGCTGCGGAATTGGGCTGCGTACTACCGCGATAATCCGAATTCGACACTTGACCGGTTCATGGGCGAGCCTGGTTGGAGAGACATCATGCAGGGAGCCTCGCCGGGCAAGCAGGCGGAGCGCCTTCGTTCTCGCTACTTTGAACGACTCGCCTCGCTGGGGTACCAGCACTTCGCGTTCGAGAGAATCCAGAACACGCAGGGAGGCGACCTCTACTCATTGGTTTATGCAAGCAGAAGCAAGGTCGGACTGGAGTTCTGGAATAAGGTTGCTTCCGTCGACGAAGGCGGCCAACGCTCACTATTCCCCTAAAGCTCCACGATCTCCATGCTTGCGTTGTGCTTTGGCTCGACGGTCGGGTGGGCGACCTGGGTTGTGAAGACCTTGAGCGAGGCGTGGGTTCGGGCCATCTGGGCGCGGGTGTTGGCGGGGTTGAACAGGCGCGTTCTCGGGCGGGCGATGGTGACGGTCGGCGCCACCTGGCCGCTCTGCTCGTCGACAACGATCGTCTCCGATTGCGGCGCGTCGGCGTCGGCGGGCTCGCCCTCGATGAGCGTGAGCAGGTCGGTGGCGAGTTGGCCCTCGGTCTTGGCCATCTCGATCACCGGGATCGCCGCCTCGAACGACTGGATCCGGTTGCGTGCGTTCTCGAACGTGCCGGCCTTTTCCAGCCACGTCGCACCGGGCAGCAGCACGTCGCACCCCTCCGTCAGCCGCGACCGGAGCGTGTCGATGACGAGCGCGAAGCAGCCGGCTGTTCGCGCCTTCTCGACCGTGGCCAGGAGCGCCGGCGTCGCCCAGTCGCTCGCGTAGTTGCCCGTGATAATGACCGCCCCGAACGCGCCCTCAGCCAGCCGCCGCTCGAACTCGGCCGCGCTCAGCACCTCGCCGCCGAACGCCTCGAGCACGCGCCTGACGCCACGCGCGTTGGGAGCTTTCTCGGCGTACATGATGAAGGCGTTGTCGTCATCGCGGCGTGCGCCCTCGGGAAAGACCTTGTCCTCGCCCTGAACCGGCACGGGGCCCAGCGCGAGTGTCGCCTTGGGGTCGATCGCGCGCGCGAGCGTGGCCAGCGCGAATGCCTCTTCGCAGGCGAGCATCGGGCTGACCATGACGGCAAGCGTCTTGTTCGTGAGCCCTCGGCCCGCGGCGGTGTAGGCGCGGGTGTAGTCGCACTCGATCAGTCGGCCGTGGCGACGGGTCATCGGGCTGCGCAGCCGAAGATCGGACTCGACGAACTTCCAGCCGTACCGCACCTCGTCCGTGATCCACCACTTGTTGACAGCCAGGTTCGTGCGAGGCCGGAAGCGGTACATCCTCCCCTCGTTGTGCTCGGCCCAGATGTTGTCTCCGCTGGCCGTGATGCCGTCGATCGTGGGCGTCGAATGCAGGAACCAGACGCGCTGCGCGAACAGGAAGTCCTTGTCCAAGAGCGCCCCCACGGGGCACAGATCGATCACGTTCGCCGACAATTCGTTGTCGAGCGGCTGACCGGGAAAGATGTCGATCTCCTCCTTGTCGCTGCGGCCCGTGACCAGGAGCTCGCTGGTGCCGGTCACCTCGCGCGTGAAGCGAACGCAGAGCGAGCACATGATGCAGCGGTCGGCATAGAGGTAGACGTGCGGGCCGATGTCCTTCTTGGGCTGCTTGACCTTCTGCTCCTGGAATCGGCTTTCGCCGCGCCCGTACTCGTAGCTGTAGTCCTGCAGCAGGCACTCGCCGGCCTGGTCGCAGACCGGGCAGTCCAGCGGGTGGTTGATGAGCAGGTACTCCATGACCGACTTCTGGTTCGCGACAGCCTTGGGCGAGTCCGAGCGGACCACCATGCCGTCGGTCGCCTCCAGCTGGCACGTCGGGTGCAGTTTGCCGCCCATGTACGGCTCGAGCTTCCCGTCGTTGCGCGGGTTGGGGGCCCAGACGTCGGCCAGGCAGATGCGGCAACTGGCCACGATGCTCAGCCCGTCGTGGTAGCAGTACTGCGGGATCTCGATGGCGTGATCGTTGGCGACCTGAAGGATGGTCTGGCCCTGCGTGAACTCGCAGTTCGTGCCGTTGATCGTGATGGTGGGCATGTGTCCTCGCAGCGAGAAGTGATCCGCCGGGCTGAACACGCCCGGAACCGATCATAGGAGCCGACCTCGTGGTTTCACGCACTCCGGCGCCGCGCAGGCGACAGCGGACCGATGCATTGCTGCACCGGCCCGCGCGATCGGTTGCAGGAGGTGAACTCAGTCGAAGTAGGGCGAGGAAACCGCAGCCAGGCCGAACGGCTCCGGCACCAGCTCGACGTTCGTGCGCAGATTGAATCGACCAACCGTGCCCGCCCTGTGTGCGTAGAACAGGCGGACGGTGTAGACCTGACCGTCGACCAGCCCGAGACGGTCGAGCTCGATGATCTGGCCCGACCCCGCATTGAGGCCGCCCAGGTCGATCCCGAGCTGATCGCCGATGTAGACCCAGCAATCATCGCTGCCCTCGAACCAGATGTACTGCCCGGAGCAGGCGTGGTAGGTGAGTGTGGCCGAGATCTCGTACGTGAAAGAGGTATTGTGTGCGCCCCCACCGTTGCCGTAGAGCACGCCGTCGATCGGCGCGAACGCATTGTCGAGGTACTCGTAGACGCCCGAGTTATTCCTGTCGAGGGTGATGGCGTGGCGGGTGCTGGCGTTCACGCCGGGGATGTCCCTGAACCACTGCCCGAAGGTGTCCTGGCTGGTGATGAGCGACGAACCGACGCCGGACGCGCCCGCGGTGTCGGCGATCGCCACGCCGCAGACGTTCGGCACGCCCGCGATGTGGAGGCCCGCCTGGTTCTGCAGGAAGACGCTCTGCGCAGTGGCAGCGCCGTAGAAGTCTCCGCCGTCCTGCACATACAGGAGCCCGTCAGGTGATATGACGTGGGCGTAGATCTCGGATTGGTTCTGAATGAGCACCGGTTCGGTGCCGAGGTTGAAAATCCTGAAGAGCGTGTAATCGGCTGTGTTCATGTTGGCGAACGCGTGGTCCTGGAAGGTGCAGACCTTGTTGATATAGAGCGTGAAAGTCGCGCCCGGCAAAAGCTCAAGCCGCGCCTGGTTCTGGATCTTGAAGCTCTCCGTCACGTGGGCGGTGACGTTGCCGTCGATGTACAGAACATGGCCGTTCGCGACCAGGAAGTCCTTGCAAAAAACGTCCGTGCTGAGGATCGTCGTCTGCCTATTAGCCACCCTTTTGTAGGAATTGACGAACGGCACGCCGAGTGTCGGCGCGTTGATCGTCGGCATGAGTGAGCCCGTGGGAAACGCCGGCGCGGACCCGACGTTCCCGCCGCCGTAGGCACCAACTGTCGGATCGTAGGTGTCCGCGAACGACTTGTTGTCAAACGTCGGGGCCGAGACGACGTTGACGCCCACCGCGCCGGAATTGAACAGGTGCGGGGCGATGGGGTCGGCGCGCTCGTCTCGCCACTGGCTGCTGACGAGGAACCCGGCCTGGGAGAGCGTGGGTCGAGTCTGTCCCGCGAGGCTCAGCCCCACGTTTCCCGCGAAGTGCCCGCCGGTTGCCGCGATGCCGAAGTCGGGATGATCGGGCCGAAAATCCCGCACGGTGCCTCTGAGAATGGCCCGGGCCTCCTGTGCCTCGGCCGCGGCGACGGGGAGGATCGTTCCCATCACGATTGCAGCCGCGGTCCATGCTCGTCCGGTTCGGTTGGTTGTCATTCGCGTCGCGCTCCTCCCAGAGGGCTCCCCGGCGGGGTGCCCTCACAAGTATTATCCCGAACAGATTGCCCATGCACCCGCCGGCAACGGTCCAAAGCTGCGAGCCCTCGAAGTGCAATTGGCAAGGGTTGCCCATCTTGGTGACCCGATCGCCGTTGATGAAGATCCGGACCCGTTTCACCGGCGATTTCAAAGAGGGTGGGATGTGTCGCCTGTGCGACCTGCGGATACTGGGGGCACGCGTCCGCCACAAACCGCACGCACCCTGGTCCGTCTCAGTCACCAGCACATACCGCCAAAGAAAGGGCGGCCAATCCCTCTCAGGATCGACCGCCCGCTGTGACACAGTAGTGTGTGCCCGGCACTCGCCAGCCGGTCGGCTCAGTCGTACCCGTTCGTGGTCTGCAACTCGGGCGTGGGTGTCGAGAGCAGCAGGTTTGTCTGAATCCCGAACCGCGAGCTGACGGGCTGACGCTGGGCGTGCAGGAGGTGCATGCGGTAGGTCTCGCCATCCGTGAGTCCGAATCGATCGAGCGAGACGAACTGCGCCATGCCCGACGAGATGCCGCCCAGGTCCACCGCGAGCCTGCCGTCAATGAAGATCCAG
>JADFOF010000240.1 GCA_022563015.1 Planctomycetota bacterium | reverse complement strand
CGGCGGCATGACCAGATCGGGCGCGCCTTCGGGTGCAACCTTTGAGATTGCATCAGCGAATTTCTGCGCAGTGTCGGCACGATCGATCGTGGACGGGCTGTCGAGCGGGGGCCAATCGGCCTCCCATTCGGCTTCAGGCAAGATGCCGAACGATTGCAAACGTTCCAGTGTCGGGCGCAGGATCTTCGGTTCGGCGTGTAGCTGCTGACGCGTGGCGATACGCGCTTGCCATTCCTTTTGGTCTTGGTCTCCCGCTAGTTGCCCACGCTCCGATCCGAACAACACTCGCTCGGGGATTTCAGCCGCCGCGGTGATGACCTGAATAAGCGCCTTGTACGCTCCCGTCGGATCGATCGGCTCGCCGCTGACTGTTTTCAACGTCATCCCGCGCGTCTGAATCAAGCGCGTGAGCCCGTGACGTGCTTCGAGGAAATCGTCTTCGAACTGATCCAGGTCGCCTTCCTCGACCGCCACATCGGGGGACAGGTCTGCGTGCCAAATGCCACCGACGTTCTGCCAATACAATTCCGCAGCTCCACCGAGCACCTTGTTTAGGTCGTCGATACGATTGAGCACGGCCTGCAGTCGTGGCCGTCCGTACAACGTGCCCTCGACCGGATTCTCGGCTACGTGCAGCACGCGCTGCCAAGGTAGCTTCGTTGCGCCGGCCCTACCGCCCCCGGTGGTCGTTCCCGCCAGCGTGACCTTGTAACTCTCGGGCTGGTTGTACCGCGGGTCTTCTGAATCGTCCACGAGGTCGCCGACTTCTACCGATCCCTGGTGGAACGCATTCAGGTAGATCAGATCCTCGGGGCTCGTTAGCCTCCCGGGTGGCTGGTCGATGGGCGCGCCGCGCGTGCCAAACAACAGGAGGCCAAACTGCCCGATGCCGCCAATCTCGTCCACCCGTTGCATCCAGTGGAATAAGCTCAACCGCTTGTTCAACGCGGCCACGCCGTCTATGAATTCCTGCGAATCGGATCTAATGATCGGCGAATGCCGCCATGTCGTGCGCGGTGGAATGTCGATGATCTTGGCCGCGATGTCGCCGCGCTGATAGTAGGACAGGTAGTCATCGAACGATGGGTTGTCTCGGTAGCCGAAGGTGTCGTACAGGTCCCGAGAGCCGCCGAACGTTTGGCCGAGCCGTTCGGCGAGGCCTGCCCGTTGCAAGATGTCGGACATGAAACGCATCACCGGGTTCTTCGAGGAGCGCATCGATCGGGTCTTCATGTTTGCCTCGCTAGCGCAGCGCGTGATTTCTTCGACCACAGCATGGACGGCTTCTCCTTCTTGACGAGCATGAGCTCAGTGAACGCCCAGACCATAGCGTCGACCCGGTTCGGTGATTCGGGGTCGCCCGGCACCCAGCCAGTCATCTCAGCCTCGAGCTCCGGGAAGACACCGACGTGGCTGATGAGCCCCTTCTCGTACAGCGCCGCGACCGGCTCAGCCCTCACGTCCTTGCCCCGGGACGCGCTCACCATGTGCACGGGGACCCGGCGATCACCGGCCGCGACGTTGATCGTCGACGCCACCATGTCACCGCCGAAGTTCTTCTCAGCGACGATTCGGTCGCCTTCCCATTCGTCGTAGGCGTCCACGGTCGCCCGGCCCCAGTTCAGCGATCCGAGCGACCCGGCCTGCGTGCTGTCCGCAAGGACGTAGCCGCGCCCATCGTGTCCCAAGCCGACGACGACGATGCCAATCTCAGCGGAGCCGCCGGACGGGTCCACCCCGACCACAACGCGTTTCAGGGGAGGCGCCTTGTCGATCCGCCCGATGTCATCGGACTTCCAAAGCGCACCCTCACGCACGCCCACCTCGTGCTGGGCCTCCTGCAGAAAGGCGCGCAGCCCGATGAGGTTCATGAGCCGCTGGCACGCTTCGCGGTCCTGCTCCGCCCAGGTCGGCTCGCCCGCGACGATGAACGCCCGCCGGCGCCCGAGCTCTTCGTCCTCTCGGATCTCGGTCTTCATGCCCTCAAGGGCGGGGACCGGACCGGAGAGCCGCCGGGTCGCGAGGAAGTCGGCCCTACCGTCGTGGAGCCGACTGAACACGCCGTGCGGGATAATGAGGTTCTGGATCGCGATGATCGCGGTCTTCTCGGTGCCAGCCGGCAGGACCGACGTCGTCAGCGTCTCGATCTTCCTGCGAGTCGCCCGTGCGGTGTCGTGCTTGGCGTCGAGGTCGTCGAGGATGATGAGGTCGGGCCGGATTTCCCCGATCTTCAGGCCACGCCGTGCGGTGTCGAGGCCGATAGCGTCGATCGTGAGCTCTCCCGCCGTCCTGAGTTGGGTCGAGTTCCAGCCTCGGGAGTGCCCGAACTTCGACATCTTCCGTTCCGCGTGGAGCGGGTAGTACCGCTCGACCTCGCTGTCCTCGAGCAGCTGGGCGATGTTCGCGAGCGAGTCGTCCGCACGGTCCTGGGTCTCGCGGACGTACCAGACGTAGCGCCGGCGATTCCTGAGGCCGAGTGCGGCTACAGCGAGTGCGGCCGAGGTCGAGTTGTGGGTCGGCACCCACCCACGTCCCGCCAGAAACAACCGGCCGGGTGAGCCCACGCCGATGCAGCGGACCGCCTGGTTGGGCACGGGCTCAACCGCCGTGATGTACCGAACCCGCCCTGTGTTGCGGTGGGCTTTGTTCTTTGCTTTCGCAGCCGCGTCCACCTTTCGTCGGCGACTGAACACCTCCCCGCCGACGCCAGCGAAGCGTAGGCGCCACATCGGCCCGCAATCCTTGCCGTAGAGGGTGGCCCGACTCTCCGACACGGTAACGCGGTACCCGAGGCTGACCCCGAGTTCGTGAACGCCGTCGGCAAGTCGGGCCCTTGTCGTAACGAACTCCGCCGCCGCGCCGTTGCCCGTTGCGGTTCCGTCGGTGTCCATGAGGCCCCGAAGAAGAGACATGCGCTGCCCGCACGAGGCCCGGAGGTAGCTGGCTGGGATATGCTTGTCTCCGAGTACTCCGACTTCGCGGAGCGCTGTCAGCACCCCGTCGACGAGTGACAATTCAAAACCAACGGGTCGCTCATGCCTCCGCACCGAGACCCCGCACTCGCTCAGCCTCAACTCCATCTCATCCACGTCCTCGCCACCGGACGTGATCCTGGCCCCCTCGGAGTGGCCGTCTCCGAGCCACGCGCCCAGCACGTAGGGATGTAGGGGAAGGCTCGATTCGAAACCCTCGAAGGGCTGTGCGAGGGGTATACACCAACGCCGCTCGAGGCCCGCCCGTAGGCCAGCCTTGAGTATCGCGTCGGTCGTCATGACCGCTGCGCCGCGTGGTGCACCAGGCCGCTTACTCCACCTCCGCACCGGTGTGTCCAGCGACACGCCACGGCGTCTCCGCTCAGCGTGTGCGGTGCAGAGAGCCCCCCTGTGGGCCCGACTATCGCATCCGCCAATTACGCACGTGGGGCGCATGTCCTTCGCGTCCCACGTGTCCACCGCCCAATCAACCCCGTCTGGCCACGTAGCACGGTCTTTCCTCTCCAGAACAGACCAGAGGTGGTCGCTGGACGCCACAACGCTCTCACCGTCACAGAACTGGACCCGATAACACGACTCCAGCGAGACGGCACTCGTGGTCATGACAGTGGTCGGGCGCCCCCTGTGATCCAACACCGAATCACCGACGCGGACCTCCCCGATCGTCGTCCAGCCCGTCGGCGTGGGCAGCGGTGTGTCCAAGGCCAGGGCCTTGCCCCCGCCACGGGCCCATATGGCGACGAACGGATCGGGTGAGTCCACGTACTGGATGCCCCAGACATGCTGCCAGAACTCGACATGGTGGGGGGCGAAGCTCCCGACGTGGCGAGGGAAGAGCGCCCGTAGCCATGCCTCCCACTCCGGAGGAGCCTCCTCGGTCACCACTTGCTGCCCGGACTCCACCGCCAGCTCGGACAGCTCCGCCTGGTGCTTTTCACGCTCGTCCTGGAGTGACCTGTTCCAGGCGCTGAAGGACGGCCACGTGTGTTTCGCCGCAGCGTCCGCCAGCTGGGTGATGACCGGTCCAACGTCCCCGAGGATGGCGACATCCACGCTGCGCGATCGGCCGATGTTTTCCGGCGAGGCGTCCACCACGATCCTGCGAACGCCGGGGGCGAACGGAGGCGTGCCACCGAATCCCCACGTGTAATCAAGTTGCTGGCCAAGCAGCAGGACGGCGTCCGCTTCCTTGACCCTGGCAACCGCACGGTTCAAAGGCAGGTACCCGAACCCGATTGAGAGTTCATGGTCGTCCGATACCAGCCCTCGGGCGCTGTCCACGGTGGCGATCGGGATGCCCATCGTCTCCACCAGGCGCTGAAGTTCCTCCGGCAGCGCCGTGGCCCCGGCGCCGGTTCCGGCGACGATCATCGGCCTCTCAGAATTCTTGAGTATCTCGATGGCAGCGTCGA
>JADFOF010000239.1 GCA_022563015.1 Planctomycetota bacterium | reverse complement strand
TCCTGGGCGAACTTGGCGGAGTGGACGCCGATGATGACCACTGGCTGGTCGGCGTGCTTGCGTTCGAGGAATTCGAGATCGGCGATGATGTTGTGGCAGTTGATGCAGCAGTACGTCCAGAAATCGAGCAGCACCACGTGACCCTTGAGTTCGTCCGAGAAGCGGAGCGGTCGGTCGGTGTTGAGCCAACCGAGGTTCGGTTGCAGCTCGAACGCCGTACCCTGCCCTCGCGAGTCTGCGGCGATCCCGAGACAGACGCACAGGGCCGCGGCCGGCACGCGGAATCGTCGCATCATCGTCCCTCCTGCCCACGCCGAGCGGGGTTGGTCGAATCCTCGCGGGTTGAGGCAGTGTACGCGCCGTTACTGTCCGAGCGCCGCCGCCAAATCCACCAGCGTGCCATCCTCCGGAAATTGCTCGGTCCGCCCAAACTCACGCAGGTGCGACAAGGCGGCGGCGAAGTCGGCGCGGACCGGGGCGGTGAACGTCATGTGTTCGTGTGTGATCGGATGGTCAAAGGCGAGCAGGGCGGCGTGCAAAGCCTGGTGGGCGATGATGGCGTTCGTCGCTGGCGCGCTTCTGTCTGGTGGCGGCTTGGTACCGGAACCGCTCCCTGCCACGAGAGGCCGACCGCCGTACATGTCGTCGGCGACGATGGGATGGCCCAGGTGTGCGAGGTGGACGCGGATCTGGTGGGTTCGGCCGGTCTTGAGTTCGAGTTCGACCAGGGCGAAGTGCTGCTCGGGTGCGCCGAGGTCGCTCAGGCAATATCGCTCGCGCGTGCGGTAGATGGTGACGGAGGGTTTGCCCAGCCCGTCGTGGCGGACGACGTGCTTCTCGCGGTAGCCCTTCTCGCGCGACGGGTGCGGGCCGATGGGCAGGTCGATGACGCCCGCGGCGGGCTCGGGCCGGCCCTGGACGAGTGCCAGGTATCGCTTCTCGACGCGGCGGAGCTCGAACTGTCGTGCGAGCTTCCAGTGGGCCTCGTCGGTTTTGGCGAAGACGATGCAGCCTGAGGTGTGGCGGTCCAGGCGATGGACGACGCCGGGACGTGCGAAATCTTCGCCGAGCGTTGAGAGTCCGCCGCCCGCGTCCGAGGCGTTCTGGAAATGCCACGCGAGCGCGTTGATGAGCGTGCCGGAGAGTTCTGCGCGCGCGGGGTGGACGATGATGTCGGCGTTCTTGTTGAGGACGAGGATGTGCTCGTCCTCGTGCAGGACGTTCAGCGGCATGCGCTCGGGCAGGATCTCCTTGCTCGGCGGTGGCGGGATGGTCAGCTCGATGACGTCGCCGAGCTTGACCCTGGTGGATGACTTCGCGGTGCGGCCGTTGACGGTCGCCGCGCCCGAGTCGACCAGGCGCTGGAGCTGGTTTCGGCTCATGAAGGTGACGCGCGAGGTGAGGTAGCGGTCGAGGCGCGAATTGAGATTGGGTCGGGCAATCTCGAAACGAACCGTCGGGAGGGGGCGCTCGTCGTCGGCGGCCTGCTCGACTGCGAGGCGGAGCGCATCGGGATCGAGCTTGCCGCCGGGGAGCAGGAACTGGTCGTCCTGGGTCATGTCGGGGGGGGAGGATCGGCGCCGGGCTCGGCAGGATCGGGCTCGCCGACCTCACCGCCCTGCTCGGTCGCTTCGCCGGGGTCGGCAGGATCGACATCAGTTGGCTCATCGGGCTCGTCGGGCTCGGGTGGATGCAGCGTGGGCAGGCTGTCGGCGCTATAGAGCACCGGCGGGTGGGCGAGCTCGTCCAGAGAGTCGATGCGCGTGCGGGCGATCAGGACGTGTGCGTCGAAGCCGCCCTCTTCGGCGAGCGCGGCGGCGCGCTCGAGCAGGGCCCTGGCGTTGTCCAGTTCTGTGCGCGCTTCGGCGACGGCTGCGAGCCCGAACGCGCCGCCGACGGCGAAGAGGCGCTTCGCCTCGTCATCCCGCGTGCGTTCGATCACGGAGCGGTAGAGAGACTCGGCCTGGGAGAGGAACGACGCGCGGTCGGCCTCGTCGATGAGCGTCTTGACGTCCTCTTCGGGGACCAGGCCGTCCGGATAGACGATCGTGCCGTCCCCCAGCACGATGAGCCCGGGCATGACGCCTCGGCGCACGGCGAGCATGCAGGCGTCGGCGGCGTCGAGGTCCGCCATGAGCCCGAGCGCGCGAACAGCGCCGTACTCCGCCGAGACGGTCGTGAACTGGCTGGGCAGCGGCGAGCCGGACGTGCGCACGCCTTCGTACACGCTGAAGGCGATGTCGACGCCGGAGATCCGGTACTGCTGCCACCGCTGGTAGCCGAAGTACGAAAAGGCGATGATGGCGCCGACGAGCAGGACCGGCGTGCTCCACTTGCGCAGCAGGTCGATGAAGTCCTGATTGAGGCGCGACTCGTCCAGGCCCGCGCCCTCTTTGATCTGTTGTTGTCGTTCGTCCATCGCGGGGATCCCGGGTTGAGAGCTGGTCATTGCGGCATCGAGTTCGGGCCGCCGGAGCGGGATGATATGGCCGCGAGGGACGCGGATCGCTGCGGGGCCCGATCAATCGGGCGGTGTCCAGAACCGCCACGGGCGCGGGTCGGCCAGGGCCTCGGGCGGGATGAGGCGGTCCCGCATGGTCTGAACCAGCGTCGAGAGCCCGGCGCCCGTGGCGGACGACACATGAAGCTCGGCGGTCCAGTCCGGTCGGCCCAGGTCGGCCTTGAGGGCGACGCGGAGCGACCGGGCGTGTGGACGGTCGGCGAACGGCGGATGGGTGTGGTCGCCGCACAGGAGCGTGAGGTCGGCGTGCTGGGCGAGGTCCGCGGCGAGGTCGATGGCCTCGGCCTCGACGCCCGTCGCGCCCGCACGCTCGCCGGGCAAGTCCAGAAGGCGGACGACCAGCCCGGCCAGCTCGGCCGTGACGCCCACGTGATCGCGGGTCGTGCCCGGTTGATCGGCGACGATGGAAACCGCGCGGCCGACCAGCGCGTTGACAAGTGTCGACTTCCCGACGTTGGGCGGGCCTCGCACCACGACCAGGGGCGGATCGATGAGCCGACCGAGCACCGACGGTGCAGCCTGCCCGTCGCCCTGCCGGCGCCAGCGCCTCGGCTGGTCGAGCAGCAGATCCACCGCCAGCGGGCTCTGCGCGCGGGCGAGCGTGGCGAGCATGTGGGCCTCGATCTCGTCGGCGGCCTCGGGGTAGGCGTCGGCCGATGGTGTGCGGCCCGCCTGCGCGATGCCGGCGCTGGTGATCGCTTCGAGCAGTCTTCGCACGACCGCCGATCCGCCGTGGGGCATGAGGTGAACGAGCCGGGGCGACCATCGGCAGGCGAGCCCGCGGTCAACGCCTCCGAGGTTGCGCAGTTGAACATCGCCCGGCTGCAGCGGCGCCACGCCGAGGGTTGCGAGCGCGGCGTCGAGCGCAGCGGGGTCGGTAGAGAAGAGTTCGACGATGGCGATGGCGGCGGCGCGCGGCGGTGTGGCGATCCGCCAGCGGACATCGCCCGACGGGCTCGGGCCGGGTGCGGTCATTCGACAGGGTCGGCGTTGACCGCGTCGGCGACGGCGGCGTGGACGCCGAGCAGTTGCAGGTCCGGCACGATGTGCTCGACCAGGTCGCCGTCGCCAAAGAGCGTGAGCGCGTCGCCGCCGGTCGCGATGATCTGCGGGTACGCCTCGTAGAACTGCGCATAGCGCTCGATGAGTTCGCGGACCATGCCTCGCACAGCGGCGGCGGCGCCCTTGAGCATCGCCTCCGGCGTGTCTTTGCCGAACGGCGAATCGCCCTCGGCCAGCGGGCGCGGATCGAACGCAACCTCGGGCAGGGCGGCGGTGTGCTCGTTGAGGGCGCAGAGCATCATGCGCACGCCCGGCGCGATCGCACCGCCGTGGAACGTGCCCGTGCCGTCGACGAAATCGACGGTGACAGCGGTGCCCACATCGATGACGACGCAGGCCTGCTCCGTCCTGGCGTACGCGGCCAGTGCGTTCAGGGCGCGGTCCTGGCCGAGTGTGCTCGCGTCGGCGAGTGTGTGCTTGAGCGGGATGGGCAGATCGACCCCGAGCCGGATCGCCGGTGAGCCGGACGACTTGTCAAGGGACTCGATCAGCCGGTCCCGCACTGGATCGTTGACCGAGGCCAAGACCACCGCGGCTGAGCTGTTGTCGCCCGCGGCGAGCGTGCGCAACTCGTCGGCGAGGGTGGGGTCATCGTTGGCCAAGGCGTGGGATTCGAGCAGTTCTGCGCGCTCGAAGCGGCCGAAGCGCGTGCGCGTGTTGCCGACGCACACGGCCAGCAAGGGGCGGGTGGATTCGCTCGGGCCGGGCATGAGGGAGGGTAGGGGCGGTGAAGAAGCGATGAGGCGACGGAGTGACGGAGGGGGGCCAAGAGCATGAAGTGAGAAAGGCGTCAGATAAAGAGGCCCAAGCGCGAGCGCGGGCTTGGCGAACGAAGTGCGGCACGGTGTGGCGTG
>JADFOF010000238.1 GCA_022563015.1 Planctomycetota bacterium | reverse complement strand
ACGTGCCGCTGCGACGCGGCGGGCGGCGGGTGTTCATGTACAAACAGACGATGGACGGGCTGGCCGTGGTTGGGTCGTCGCTGCGGCTCATGGCGGACGAGGCGAGAGGACAGTCGCGCGTGCTCTATGCGGCCGGTCGGATCGCGATCCGGCCCCAGGGCGGCCTGCCCGCGCCCACGGTCACGCCGCGCGAAGCGCTCGCAGCCGCGCAGGCCCACCCGACGGGCCGGGCGCTCACCGCGTGGTCGGAGCCGGAGCTTGTGGCGATCTACGACGACCCCCCACGCGGCAGCGCCGAGGCGTACCCGGCGTGGAAGTGCGCGGGTAGCGGCGGCGCGGCTGGCCCGGGCGGGATGACGATTGAGTCGTACACGTTCTATGTGGACGCGATCACCGGCATCGTCGCGCGCGTTCACAGCAATGTTATGCGCTTCGCTGACATCACGGGGCGGGTGAAGGCCAACGCGACACCGACCGACACCAACGCGCCGGAACAACTGGGCCCGGACACGGCGCTTTTTCCGCCGGTGTCTCTTTGGTCGGAGTGCCCGAACGTCTCGGTCGAGATGGATCTGAGCGACGTGGTGATCCTCGCTTACGACAGCCAGCCGCCGCACGCATTGGTCGCCTCCGCGTACACTGACAGCAACGGGAACTACACGCTGGACGTGCCCAACGGCATGGTGGTCAATCTCGAAGCCCACCTCGTTGGGCCTGGGGCGGCGGTGTATTATGAGGATGACCTCATCGCGAGCTGGCCGGACATTTGGGGTGAACCGCTGGAACCCATGGTGAAGGAGAACATCATGGCTCCCACGTCGTCGCCGGAAGAAACACACTTCTATTTCAATGAAACTCCGATCGAGGGTGACACGGCCAATGTCAATGTGCATCTGCAAATGACGAAGACGTGGTACTATCTGGGGCCTCTGGCCACGGACAACGTTCCGGTGATACCTGTGGTCTTGAACAGCACACTCTTTAGGGCTGCGTACTTACTCCCCGGAGGAATTATACCTGGTAAATGGCTGCAGCTTCCTGGCGAAAGCCTGCCAGTTCCCTGGCCGGGCCGGATTTTCCTGGGTCCGAGCAGTGGTAGCGCGTCGCTGAACATGGCCTATTCCACAATCATTTCTCATGAGTACGGGCACTTCGTCCTCGATCATGGGTTTGGCATCGGTATCAACTTCCCGGGCTTTCACGAGGGTTTTGCCGACGTGGTGTCGCATCTCACACACGACACGGAGGTCATGGGGCAGGATTTCACGGGATGTGACACCTACGCCCGGAAGCCGCTGGTCTCGAACCGTCAGTATCCCGAGTGCAGTGAGATCGGGCACGATCGCGGGGAAGTCCTGAGCGCTGTCTGGCTGAGAATCCTCATCGGAATGCGCGTCGTGTATGGCCAGAGCGCGGGGTGGGACCCCACACGCGACCTGCATCTTGACTGGTTGCCCCTCGCCCAGCCGCCGGGCGGCGATCCGAGCGACTGCCCCACACGGGACCAGTCCGCTTCGGCGGACACGCTCATCGAGGTGTTGATAGCCGACGATGACGACGACACCATCACCAACGGCACGCCGCACTGCCAGATCA
The DNA here is from genome assembly GCA_022563015.1 of Planctomycetota bacterium. Classification (GTDB taxonomy): domain Bacteria; phylum Planctomycetota; class Phycisphaerae; order Phycisphaerales; family UBA1924; genus JADFGU01. Next base: position 2,851 of record JADFOF010000238.1, on the reverse strand, counting down.
TTCTGGACGCATTCGCGGCGCAGAACATTTTTCCACCATTCGAAATCGACTGCGGAGGCGACGGGCTGAACGGCTCAGGCCGCATGTGTTACGCCGATTTCGACGGGAGTACGGGCGTTGGCGTTCTCGACATCTTCGATTTCCTCGCCTTCCAGGCGTCCTTCGTTGAGGGTGAACCGTCGGCCTGCGACTGCGACACCTCGACCGGTTCTGGCGAGTGCGACATATTCGACTTCATCTGTTTTCAGGCGGCGTTCGCCGCCGGATGCGAGAAGGAGTAGAGATATGAAGAACGAGAGAGTCTTTACTGCGCTGCTTCTTCTTGCCAGTCCCGCTCTGGCGCAAACAAGCGGAACGTATCTGCTCACGTCGAGCAATACCGTCAGTCCGAGTTCGCCGACCACAACGATCGGGATTTGGGCGGCGTGGGTTGATCCCGGTGCCCAATTCGTATTCGCTGCAGCGAATTACGATCTGACGGCCGGTGACGGCGTTTTCTCGAATCCCGTCATTGTGCTCTACGGCCCCGGCTCTTCAACCGGCGTGATCGCCGGCAACGTGATCTGGGGCGCGGTCATTGGGCAACTCGTCGGGCCGCCGTTTTTCCCCATGAATTGGGACAACCCGATCCTGCTGGCCACGTACGACTGGACGACAACGGGTTTTACCCCACGCGCCGTGGACCTTCACACCAGCAACACAAACTTGTTCCTCGTCTTCAATCCGTTCAGTGAGGCACACGTTGATTTGTACCCGCACTCCTTCACGCCCGGGTCGGGCGTGATCATCGTCATCCCCGCCCCGACCGCGTGGCTCGTGCTCGCGCTGCCGCTTGTGGCGGCCTCACGAAGGCGGCGATGTTGAATCACCGACTCATCATGGGTGGTGGCGAAGTACCGCCGTCTGCGGACGAAGGCACGCTGATCGAGGTGCTCACCGCTGACGATGACGACGACACACTCGCCAACGGCACGCCGCACTGCGAGCAGATACTCGCGGCTTTCGCGCTGGGGCTTATCACACCGACGAGTTTCCCGATCAACTGCGGCGGCGACTCTGCAGGGCCGGGGCGCTTCTGCTACGCGGATTTCGACGGGTCCACAGGCCCGGGCGTGCTGGATGTTTTCGACTACCTGGCCTTCCAGAGCCTCTTCCTTGAGAGGGACTCGCAAGCCTGCGACTGCGACACGTCGAGCGGTTCAGCCGTCTGCGACGTGTTCGATTTCCTCTGTTTCCAGGCGGCGTTCGCCGCAGGGTGCGAGAAGGAGTGACACCATGAGACGAATACAATTGTCTCTCTTGACGGTTTTCTTGGCTGCTCCCACTCTCGGTCAGATCACCGGGACGTACCTGCTTTCGACATCCAACGCCGTCAGCCCCGGTGCTCCGACGACGACGATTGGGGTCTGGGCCACGTGGACCGACCCCAACGCCGAGTGGGCCTTCGCCACCGGCGACTACGACTTGGCGGCGGGCGACGGCGTGTTCTCGAACCCTGTCAACGTGCTCAACGGCCCCGGCTCTTCCGCCGGTGTGATCGCCAGCAATATGATCTCCGGTGCCGTCAACGGTCAACTCCATATCCCGCAAATCGGATTACTTGCCTCGCGGGACAACCCGATCCTGCTGGCCACATACGACTGGACGACCTCGAACTTCATACCCCGCAGCGTCAGTCTGGACACGAGCCACACAACCTTTTTCGAGATCGGCTGGTGGGATCCCAAGGCATACGCGAATCCCCACCCGCCTTACCTCCGTCTATTTCCAAGTGCCTTCACGCCCGGCTCGGGTGTGATCATCGTCATACCCGTCCCGGCCGCGTGGGTCGTGCTCGCGCTGCCGCTGGTGGCGGCCTCACGAAGGCGGCGATGTTGAACGACCGTCTCATTATCAGCATCGGCGAAGTACCGCACTCTGCGGACGAGGGCACGCTGATCGAGGTGCTTACCGCGGACGATGACGACGACACGCTTGCCAACGGCACGCCACACTGCGAGCAGATACTTGGGGCCTTTGCCGATGGGCTCATCACACCGAGTTTCGAGATCAACTGCAGTGGCGACGGGCCATGGGCGGGGCGCTCCTGCTACGCGGATTTCGATGCGTCCACGGGCTCGGGTGTGCTGGACATCTTCGACTTCCTCGCGTTCCAATACCTCTTCCTTGAGCGCGAATTGCAGGCTTGCGACTGCGACACATCGAGCGGGCCGGGCGTCTGCGACGTGCTCGATTTCCTCTGCTTCCAGGCGGCCTTCGTCGCCGGATGCGAGAAGGAGTGATGTCATGAGACGAACACAGTGGTCTCTCTTGATGGTCCTCGTCGCTGTTCCCGCTCTCGGTCAAATCAACGGGACGTACCTGCTGACGTCCAGCAATACCGTCAGCCCCGGTTCGCCAACGACAACGATTGGAATCTGGGCCACGTGGACCGATCCCAACGCCGAGTGGATCTTCAGCGTCGGCAACTACGATCTGACCGCCGGTGACGGCATTTTCTCAAATCCCATCAATGCGCTCAACGGCCCTGGTTCCTCGACCGGTGTGATCGCCGGCAATGTGATCTCCGGTGCCGCCAACGGTCAACTCCATATCCCGGCGCTCGGGTTCATTGGCTCGCGGGATAATCCGATCCTGCTCGCCACGTACGACTGGACGACCTCGAACTTCGCACCCCGCACCGTCAGCCTGGACACGAGCAACACGACCCATTTCGCGATTGCCTGGTGGGACCCCAAGGCATACGTGAATCCCGACCCGCCTTACCTCAATCTATTTCCAGGTGCCTTCGCGCCCGGCTCGGGTGTGATCGATGTCATCCCCGCCCCGGCTGCGTGGCTCGTGCTCGCGC
>JADFOF010000237.1 GCA_022563015.1 Planctomycetota bacterium | reverse complement strand
TTACCTACCTGGCCTGTTCCGGACAGGTGTTCGAGTGCGAGGGCAACGACGACGTGTGGGTGTACATCGATGGCACGCTCGTGATGGATCTGGGCGGCATGCTCGCCAATGTGCCCCAGGTCGTGGAGATGGACCGCCTCGGGTTCACCGACGGCCAGTCGTACGACATTCGATTCTACTATGCCCAGCGTCAGAGCATATCGGCCCGGTTTCGGATTCGCACCAATATCACGCTGGTGCCCCAGCCGTACGACCAGGGCTTTGTGGGTTGGGCGAGTTTCGATTGATCGGGGCGACTGGTTCGGCCTAATGCGTCGGAAGCGCTGGGCACCCACACTGATTCGTCACTCCGGGCGGTCGATCCCTGGGAGGGATCGGCCGCCTTTTCTTTGTCGGTATGTGGTGGCGACCGAATCGGACCTGGGTGCATGCGGGCCGATCGGCCAGCGCGAGCATGGGCCGGGTCCCCTGGATAGCTGGACGGTCTCGAACTTCGGCGGCACGAACACGTATTCGATCGAGCTGAGTGGCGTACAGTTCATCCCCGCGCCAGGCGCAATGGCGCTGTTCGGCCTGGGTGGGCTTCTCGCGATGCGTCGTCGCCGCGGCTGAGTCACCTGCTTACCTCCAAGTAACCAGCCGCCCGGGTCCATCACCTGGGCGGTTTTTCGCGCCAGGTCCATCACCGAGCTCGTCGTCGCGGGTCCACTGGCAGAACCCGACGTGCAGGTGCATGTGGTCGCGGATGGCGTCGAGGATGTGGGAGGCGAGAGTGGCGGTCATGCCGGTGCATCCGTGGTTGACTTCCCGCACTCGGGGCACACGTCGCCCGGCAGCCCGGTCAGGTCGTAGCCGCAGTGCTCGCAGATTCCCTTGATCGTTGGCGTCGGGAGTGCGTACAGAAGGGCCGCGGCGGTGAACAGCGCCGTCGTGCCGACGGCGATGAGCGGCAACGGGTGCAGGAAGGTCGCTCCAAACCAGACGCCGATCAAGGCCGTAGCACCGCTCGACATGCACCCCAGAATGACCGCGGCGTTCTGACGGCTGCCCTTCCAGACCGCGGCGAAGCAAACGCAGGCGATGTTGAGCAAGCCGATCGCGATCGCGAGCCACCCTAATCCACCTTCCACAGCAATCTCGAACGCGAAGGTGCGATTCGACAGTGTGTCCGCGTGAAACAGCCCGATCCAGACGAGCCAGACGCCGGGGAGGATCAGCGCCAGCACGTTGCCCACCACGCTCGCGAGTATCAGAGATCGTTTCCACGTCATGCAGAGAACCTCGCCCGATCGTGCAGGTCGGCAGGTGTCGGCCTCGTCATTCTATGTGTCCGCCTCATCCCTCTCCCCCTCTCCACACTCCGGGCACACGCCGCCGTCCAGCCCGCGCAGGTCGTACCGGCACTTCGGGCACTGCCATCACGGAGAGAACACCCGTCGGAGTGGATCGGCCTCAGCCAAGCTGAGATCATCTGCAATGGTCTAGGCGTGGATGTTCATGATCAGACAAGGTCCCTTCATCTACTCAATATCTGACGGACCTTCTTTCATCCGTTTCACGATAACCGCGGTTAGGTCGTCCTGCTGTGTGGTGCTCCCGACGAAGGCACGGACGGACTCATGAAGCCGCTCGATCAAGGTCGAGGCAGGCAGTGTGGCATTCCGGCAGATGAACTCGCCGAGGCGGGTTATACCGTATTGAATGCCATCGGCGCGTGCCCACTCAAAGAAGCCATCGGTGACCAGAACGAGAAGGTCGCCCGGCTTCATTACCATGCGCCGCGGCTCGTCATACTCGATGTCGGGGAGAATCCCGAGTGGCACACTGTCGGCCTTCAGGTACGCAATCGTCCCGGACGATGCGCTGTAGCAGAGAATGGGGCCATGACCTGCCGAGAGAAACTCAACCACGTGTGCAGCCGGATCAAGGGAGGCCAAAACGAAAGTCACAAAACGATTATCGGGGAGATCCTCGTGCATCAGATGATTGATGCGCGCAAGAATTGAGGTGAGCTCAGTACTCCCCTGGATGCTGGCGCGGGCGTAGGCCCGGCAGACGGCGGTCATGAGTGCCGGTCCGATCCCGTGGCCCGTGACATCGGCGATGGTGATCGCGATCCGACCGTCGGGCATCTGCAGCCAATCGTAATAATCACCTCCGGTTTGATCGGCCGGCTCGTTCCAGCCCGCGATCTCGTAGCCCTCCGCGACCGGCGGCTGGTTGGGCAAGAGGCCAAGCTGGATCGATCTTGCGAGTTCCAGATCACCCTCGATGCGCTGGCGTCGAATCCCTTCCTCTAGACCCGCGCGAACGTACCGGCGCAACCGAGACGAGACGAACGCCGCGATCCCTCCGAGGCCGAGCAAGAAGACGGGGTATGTCGCGTAGAGCTGAGCGGGAAGCACGATCTCACCGAACAAGGTTGCATCGAAGAAAAGGAAGGTGTACACAACTGCCGCCACATAGCCCCCCGCCGATACTGTTGCGGAAAGAACCGATAGAATCGGCCGGAGTTGAAGAGTCGAGAGAATGACGAACATGGGATACAACAGTAGCGACGGAGCGACGAGCGCTCGATACGGCCCCATGAACTCGCTCTCCGTGAGCATGAACAGGCCCGCCGTGGGAAGACTTGATTCCAAGATCACGTTCAGGATCCATAACCGTGCTGCGATCCTGCCTAACTGCCGTAATGCGCGGCTGACGCGCCACAGCATCCAAGCCTCGTAGGCGCCCGCCACAGCAATAATCCCAAGCATCATCGGGACCGTGTGGAGCTGCGCGGCGTCACCGGCGAGGGCTGTTCTGATCAACACAAAGAGGCCCAATGCGCCGAAGAATACAAGAAGGCCGAGGATCCGGTGGCGCTCGCTGCGAAGTGAAGCTGTCTCGAAGACGTCACGGAGATCGCGGTCGGGAATCATCTGCCCCTCCTCGTTCAGTGGTGGGCGGCTGGCGCGGTCTCACCCACTGCGTGTAACCCGGAATACGGATAGCCGCCCGTTCTGAAGGAGCGTGCACGTCAGCGTTCGCCAACCCGCGATTGTACCGCAAGAAGTTCGGGGCGATACTGGGCGTGGACGGGGTCGGCACCATGCTTCGCCACCCACCGCTGCCCGTCGTTGTCGCGCGCGGCGCAGACCCAGAGCATTACCCCGTCGTCGCGGGTCCACTGGCAGAACCCGACGTGCAGGTGCAGGTGGTCGCGGATGGTGCTGGCGAGGGTGGGTCTATGGACACCCACCCACAAACGCATTCTGGAAGCACAGGAAGTCGAAGATGTCGCAGACCGGGTCGGGATCGCAGTCGCACGCGTACGGCTCGCCGAGTACGAAGCTGTTCTGGAAGCAGAGGAAGTCGAAGATGTCGAGTGTGCCTCGGCCCGTGGTCATGTCGCAGTCGGCGTAGCAGGTCTCACCAAATTTGGCGAGGAAGATATCGTCTCCACCGGCGATGGGCGCACCGAAGCTACCTTCAGTGTGTCCGGTGACGTACACGTTCCCGGAGTGATCAGCAGCGATGCCCCAGCCGTAGTCATTCAGCTCGGTACCGATCTGTTTGATGTAGAGCAGCTTGCCAGATGGATCGCACTTGACGAGCAGGAGATCGTTCCTCCCGATATTGGGCCCGCCAAGACTGCCGACGGTGTGGCCGGTGATGTAGGCGTTGCCCGCGCTGTCAACGGCCACGGCCTGGGCCCATTCTTTGTGTTGCAGGCCGATGTGATTCATCCAGAGGTACGTGCCCCGGCTGTCATACTTCGTCAAGAACAAGTCGTCTTGGTCTCTGAAAAACGCGCCCCACCCTTTCTCGCGATAGCCGGTGACAAACACGTTGCCCGCGCTATCCACCGCCACACCAAAGCCCTCTTCATTCCCAGAGCCGCCAAACTGCCGTGTCCAGAGCAGCGTTCCCAGCGCGTTGTACTTGGCGACGAAGGCATCCCGGCTCCCGTGTTGGGACGCCCCGAGGATGCCCTCGGTCCAGCCGGTGATGAAGACGCTGCCCGCGCTATCAACCGCAACGCCATGGCTGTAATCTTTCGCTGGCGTGCCGAGATGATGCGCCCAGAGCAACGCGCCCGATGCGTCATACTTGGCCACAAAGGCGTCGTAGTTCCCGGCGCTTTGCTCGAACAGGCTGCCGCTGGGAAGTTCGGAATCCGTGCTGCCGGGAAGGGCCACACGAATCTGACCCCGGACCCTCGCTGACGGGGCGATCGACGCCAACCCCAAAGCGACCGCCGTCATTGCCGCTACGCGTGCCAGACGCTTCATCCGATTTCTCCAGCGATTCATCACGTGGAACAGCGAGCCGGGGGTTAATCCCCCCGGTATGCCGCTTCGTCATTTGGCCAAAACACCGCCCAAATGATAACCAATTCCGCTCGATATTACACGACCGATCTGCGACAATCACGTTGCCATGCGGTATTTGCGACACAGATTGTAGG
>JADFOF010000236.1 GCA_022563015.1 Planctomycetota bacterium | reverse complement strand
CTTCATGGATTTCCGTTTGACAAAGGGTGTTTTTATGGAGCAGACTTCACGAATGCCCGCCTGCATGATTCGCAGTTTAGACAAGCAGTATGTCGAAGAGCCATATTTGTGCGCGCGAAGTTCAACGGGAACCCTAGCTTTGCGCGAGGGGATTTTCGGCGCGCCGACTTTAGGCTAGCGACGGCGAGTAGCCCAGCGAAAATGAGGAGCATCAACAACGCAATCCTCATTGGCACACAAGGACTGTTTGGAGCAGAGCGCGTTCGATTTCGATTGGAGTTTGCGCGAGGGTCGGAACCCATCGTGCAACGGTGGAAGCACCTTCGGGCGTGGGGCGACGCGCCAAGTTGGTGGCACATCGGATTCGCTGGTCGCTTGCCGTTCTTTGGACTCTCGAATGTGACCCTGATCGGCATTCTTGCGTATGCGGCCGCAGCGAGGTGGTACAACCGGCAGCTCGTGGGGCTTGTCGAGCGAGCGGAGAATGGAGAAGTCTCCGCGACTCTGGATACTCTGGCTAACGTGCTTGTACCGGCGCCAGCGCCGGCACATCTGGGTAGGATGCTCCTGGCGCTCATTGCGCTGACAACCGCCTCAGTAATCTACAGCTTGAAGTGTCCAGATTGCGTGAGAGAATTCAGTCAGACCGCGTGGGAGGCTAGCGCGGATCAAGATGCGATCGAGTACATCTCGGCCAACTACAGTAGGTGTTTGTGGAGATGGGGGGCCGGCATTCTATACACGGGCGGTATCGGATACACCGCTCTATATGTTCTGCTTCGCGTTCAGGAAGCGGTGGCATTTTTCTATGGGTGAGAGTTCCGTCGCGAGCGTTTGAAGCGAGTCCACTCAGTCCGGCTCCGTCTTCACTCCGCAATCTCAACCCAGGTCTCGACTCCTATCGAGGTGGGTTCGCCTACCGATTCCGCCCGTACCCGATGCTCCCGAGCCACTGGTTCGGGGCGGCGAGACGGAGAGCTAGGCCGGTCCCCTACGGACACCCGGCCACAAACGCGTTCTGGAAGCAGAGGAAGTCGAAGATGTCGCAGGCCGGGTCGGGATCGCAGTCGCAGGCGTAGGGCTCGGCGTTCATGAAGGCGGTCTGGAAGCAGAGGAAGTCGCTCAGGTCGAGCACGCCTCGCCCCGTCGATTGATCGCAGTCGGCGTAGCAAGTCGGGCTGCCGAGGTTGCGGATGAGTGTGACGTTGTGGTCGAGCATGTTCGATGTTACGAGATCGACGCGGTTGTCGCCATCGAAGTCGGCGGCCGCGGTCGCCACCGGCAGATCGCCCGCCCCGTAATGGATACCCCGGGAGAAGTCCGCCGCGCCCCGATTCAGATGAACCATGACGGCGCTGAACGCTTCGGGCAGTAAGAGATCGGCATCGCCGTCACCGTTGAGGTCCGCCGCCTCGATGAGGCCGAAGGTGATGGTCGTGTTATCGACGTACTCGGTTCTGCGAACGAATGTGGCGTTGCCCTCGTTGAACAGCACAGTGAGATAGGGCCCGTTCAAGACCACTTCCAGGGAGTGGTTGTGATTGTGGAGCACAGCGAGGTCGAGATCGCCATCACGATCGAGGTCGGCCATGACAACTGATTGAGGTTGTGGTCCGAGCGGAAGCGCCGGCTGGGCCAGGAACACTCCCGATCCATCGTTGAGGAGAATCGTGAGCGATCCGTCGACGTGTCTGGGGCCCATCGTCGCGGCGAGGTCAAGGTCGCCATCACCATCAAGATCGCCCACCGCGACCGACCCGAGGGAAAGCAGCCACTCGGCCGTGCCGATTGTGTGCTCGCTGGCGAACTGGAAGACACCCTTACCGTCGTTGAGCATGATGACGACACGCCGATCGACGGGCGTGGTGTTGTTGCCGGGATGGAACTGGGCGGTCCAAAGCGCCAGATCGGTGTCGCCATCGGCGTCGAGGTCGCCCGTCGCGATGTGCATCGGATACAAGCCAGCGAGTTGATAATGAATCGCGGGCGAAAACGCGCCGCCGCCCACTCCCATCAGGATCCAGATCTTGCCCTCCCTGTTCCCTCCACCCTGATCGATCGCGTCGGCAACGGCGAGGTCGAGAACACCGTCGCCGTTGAGGTCGGCGATGACCACGTGCTCTGCGGAGGATCCCATGACGGGGCCGAGCAGGTACGGCACGATCGGATCGAACACGCCATCGCCGTCGTTGAACATGACAATAACGCTGCTGAGCTCTTCGTGAGCACCAATAGCCACAGCCAGATCCTGGTCGCCATCATCATCGAGATCGCCCACGGCAACCGACGTGGGGTGGATCCAGGGGAAGGATGAGCCGATGGACGAGAAGTAGGGCGGCGTTTCCTCCTGCGTGATGAGCGTGCCGTCGCCGTCGTTGAGCAGCATCGCGAGTTTGGAACGGCCCCCCGTCGCGAGGACGGCCAGGTCGGTCCAGCCATCACCGTTCAGGTCGGCCCACGCCACGAACCATGGCTCGTGATGCACGGAATACGCCTCTTTCGGGGCGTACGAGCCGTCGCCGTTGTTGCGGAACACGGTAACGCGCCGCCGCCAGTAATAGCCCACCGCGATGTCGAGATCGCCATCGGCTTCGAGGTCGCCAAGCGCCAGCGATCTCGGCTCGTGCAATGCACCGGGGCTGGGGTGAACGGCCACGTTATACGCCACCGCCGGGCCGAACACGCCCCCGCCACGATTGATGAGCACGCTCAGCGCCTCGTCGCCGGCCGACGCAACGGTGGCGAGGTCGTTGTCGCCGTCACCGTCAAGGTCGCCCATCACGACGGCGTAGGAGCCGTGGGGAACTGCAGCGTGCTGCGCCGCGAGCGTGAACCCGCCGCGGCCGTCGCCGAACAGCAGCTTGATCCTGCCATTGGCGGGCACCGCGAGGTCGGCGCGGCCGTCGCCGTTGAGATCGCCGCAGGCGAGTTGCGGGCCAGAGAGTCGATTGACGACATTGACGATTTGCGTCACGCCGCCGACGAGGACGCGCTGCTCCGGAGCGAACGTCCCATTCCCCATATTGATGAAGACGGAGACATCTCTTGACTCTGTGTTGAGCGCAGCGATGTCGTTTTTGCCGTCACCGTCGAAGTCGGCGCTGACCAGTGAGCGCGGCATGGTCCCCGTGGCGTACTTCACGTCGTCCGCGAACGTGCCGTCGCCGTTGTTGATGAACACGGACACGTCATTGCTCGTCGCGTTTGCGACCGCGAGATCGGGGACTCCGTCGCCGCTGAAATCCACCGCCACGATGTGGATCGGCTCTGCCCCGGCGTCATAGCTGACCGGCGGGTCGAACACGCCGTCACCGCGATTGATCAGGATCGTGATGTAAGAAACGGTGATGCGCCCGGTGATCGTGACCGCCGCATCAAGATCACCATCGCCGTCCAGGTCGGCGAATACGACGGAAGTTGCGTCGCCGGGCCTTTCCTCAAAGCCCGGCCTGATCTGCGGGTTGCCGAACAACGGGTGGCCGTCGCCGTCCGCGTCGGGAAGCCTCAAGTGCGGCCGGGGCTGAGCAAAGAGCGGACCCGCGAGGCTGAGCAACGCACAAAGTGAAATCACCTGCTTCAGCAAAGCAAGTCTCCGACACCGTTTGACCGCCACACACGAGCCTGACCCGGTCGCGCCGTCCTCGGGATGATCGCGGCCTCGCTGCAACCGAATCGCCATACCATTATGACACACTCTGGGCGCAGGCACTTGTTGCGCATGTGAGGAGGACCAGGAAAAGGACTGTTGAGTGTTTCGACATCGGTACACAGGTAAGATGCCGCCGAACGGCTCAGATTTCACAGAATCCGAGAATTCATATCAGATTCTGTTCGCGACATCCCACGACCAGGTCAGCCTCCGCTACACCGAGCCGCGATAACCGCCGGCTGCAGGGGCGTGCGAACCCCCCTCCGCCTCGCTTCACTCGGCACCTCCCCCGCACGCGGGGGAGGGAACCCCCTCCGCCTCGCTTCACTCGGCACCTCCCCCGTCGGCGACGGGGGAGGGAACTCCTTGGGCCTCGCGGACTCGGCCCCTCCTCCGCCCCATTCCCGACAGCGACGGGGGAGGGAACCTCTGCTTGCGCAGGGGGCTCAGGGCGTCTGGCTGCTCGTCGTCGCGGACTCGCCGGCGCCGGCGGTGAGCTTCTGGATGAAGGCGCTGATGGTCTCGGCCATGGGGGTCGAGTCGCGGCCTCGGATGATCACGTGTCGGCTGCCCGGGAACTCGACCAGGTCCTTGTGCGTCGAGCTGATCTTGGCGATGATGGTCCGGGCGCTCGTCGGGCAGACGACCGGGTCGTCACACGACTGGATCACCAGGGCCGGGGCGGTGATTTCGCCCAGCCGCCGACGGCAGGCGGCCATGGCGCGTCGAAGCTCGCGCAGCCCCGCGAGGTAGTCGGTCATGGAGTTGATGTCCGGGCTCTCGGTGCGGTCGTTGAGGCGCATGG
>JADFOF010000235.1 GCA_022563015.1 Planctomycetota bacterium | reverse complement strand
GCCGTCGGAGACGAGTGCATTGGCATGAGCGCCTGAGCCGAAGAGCCTGCGCCAGAGTTCATCGCCGTTCTCGTCGTAGCGGGCCACGAAGGCTTGATGGCCGCCGGAGACTGGCGTGACAGTTCCCGCGACCATCACGCCACCAGCACCGTCGGGCGCAAGGGCAATGGTCTCGACACCCTCGCTGGCACGGATCTGCGTGGTCCACAGTTCATCTCCGTTCTCGTCGTAGCGGGCCAGGTAGGATTCGATGACGCGGGATGGTTGCAATCTCACTTTTCCTGTGACCATCACGCCCCCAGCACCATCGGGTGCCAGGGCGTAGACCGCCTCGCTGCTGCTCGTGCCGAACTGTCGGATCCAGAGCCGGTTGCCCGCGGCGTCGTACCGCGCCAGGAAGGCGTCGCTGGAGCCCGCGCTTGGCCCTCCCAGACTGCCAGATGTGCTTCCCGCAACAATGACGCCCCCGGCGCCGTCGGGCGCAAGGGCGCGAGCCAGTTCGTTGCTGCTGGTCCCGAATTGTCGGATCCAGAGCTGGTTGCCAGTGTCGTCATAGCGGGCCAGAAAAACATCCGTCCCGCCCGCACTCGGCCCGCCCAGATTGTGCCGAGTGTATCCCGCCACCATCACGCCGCCTGCACCATCGGACGAGAGGGCTCTGACAGAATCGCTATCAGCCGACCCGATCTGCACGACCCAGAGCTGATTGCCGAATTCGTCGTATCGGGCCAGGAAAGCGTCCTGCCCACCCACGTTCGGCCCGCCCAGGCTGCCTTCTGTGTATCCCGCGACCATCACGCCTCCAATGCCGTCCGGCGCAAGGGCATAAGCGATATCGATTCCGGTCGTGCCGAACTGGGTGATCCAGAGCTGGCTCTGGGCATGTGCGGCTGGAACGGGGGCGCCAGCCAGTGCAATCAGTGCGATCACTCCGAGCAGGTGCTGCGGGACGATCGCCTTGGCGGCTCGCAATGTTCGGCAAGTTCTCAATCGCATGTCATTTCCTTCACACTCATGGGTTGGTCGAAGACCACAGAACCGACCTTGTGCAACGTCTCGCTCCTGAACGGGCCACGAGACCGACGACCATCACCACTGACACCCGGCCAGCAGGGCATCGCGTCGGCAGACTCACGTTCATTCTTCTCAAAGCAGGCCGCACCTTCGGGCACGATCCCTCACTTGAATAGATGCCACGGACCGGGGCGGATTTCACGGAATCGAGAAGAATCGTCAAAATAAAGCCCGAAGTCGGATTCACCGTGCACCGGCGGCCCTTGGAGGACTCCGTACGCCGGCTGGCATCCTCTTGACCATCGGACTACCGCTCGGCCTTGGTCCCCTCGACGATCAGCGCCAGCCCGGGAATCCATGACTTGCCCGTCGCGCAAGCGGCGAGGAAAGGCGAGGGAGCGCGGGCTCTCTTCGCCACCGGGCGAAGCGATAGGTCGGCTCTCCGACCAGACGTTCAGCATGTTCAGCCCGAAGATCACGAAGACGTGACGGCGCACCTACGGGCAGCCGGCGACGAACGCGTTCTGGAAGCACAGGAAATCGAAGATGTCGCAGGCCGGGTCGGGATCGCAGTCGCAGGCGTACGGCTCGCCGAGTACGAAGCTGTTCTGGAAGCACAGAAAGTCGAAGATGTCGAGCGCGCCATTGGTGTCGCAGTCCGCGTAGCACGTCGCCTCGGGAATCGCCGCCAGGGCGCTGACACTGAACGGCAAGTCGCCCAGGATCGGGCCGGCCAGGCCCGTGGCCGTATCCACCAGGTACAGCTTGCCGCTGGCTGTGACGATGTAGAGTCGCCCGCTCGGAGCGAAGTCCATCCCGCCGATCGCAGAGGCCACAACACCCAGCCCCGCGCCGATCTGGACCGCGCCGCCGGTGGACGTGTCGATCACGAGCAGGTGATCCGTGACCGTGTCGAGCGCATACAGCCGGCCGGTGCTCGGATCGATCGCGATCCCGGCGATGGTGGGCGTCTCGCCCGGGAGGCTCACAGGGCCGATCTCGCGCCACGCGCCCAGAAACGTCACCGCAAAGAGCGTGTCAGGGCGCGTGTCGGGCGGGTCCATCACGATCCACAGAAAATCGCCGCCCGCGCTGAACGACATGCCCCCAACCGAAACCGAGATGAAGGGCATCTCGGCGACCCAGGTGCTCACCCCCGCATCGAGCCTGTAAAACCCGGTGGGAGACCCACTGATCGAGCTCGTTGCGATGTACCACCCGTCCAGCGGGCCGTCCAGCTCGAGCCCGCGGATAACGTTGCCCGCCACCGTGCCCACCTGCGTCGCCCCGGCCGGGTTCGCCATATCGAACTGATACAGCGAGTCCGGGTTCGGGCTGATGTTGACGACGACAAACTGCTGGCCGAACGAGGCGGCGGCGAATGCGAGTGTCGCGACGGCTGGGACTATGGAACGCATGATGACTTCCTCTGTTTCTTGCTCATGACACACATGACACGCCGCGCTTTCTTGCGACGTTCCGCCCAGATTCGGGGCGATGCTCGTAGGCGTCTGTCGCCACGAGTCTAACCGAAATCGCCCGCTGCACAACCCCGTTGGCACTCGCCTGGAGCCGATTTTCCCGCCACAGGCGCGCGTTTGCCACGCTCGCTCCTGCCCAGCATCATGTGCCCGCACAGTGACAGCTACCGCCTCGTCTGCCCGGCGAAGCTCAGCCCGTCCAATCCCCGGTCCAGGTCCGGGTTGTCGATCGCCTTTCCAAGCCGACCCGGCAGCCCGGCGTACTTCCACACTCGGCACAGAGGCCCAAGCGCCAGCCCGGGCTCTCCGCCGTTCGGATCCAGACTGGATCGGCCTGCTAATTCAGCGTGATTCGCGTGCCCACCGCATCCGTTGAACCGAGCGGGATAAGGCCGACCGGATTGAACAAGTCCGGCCCCAGCAGAATGTTGACATCCGATTCCAGATTCGTGAAACTGTCGCCGTCGATGCGAGCGATCGCCTCGACGACCAGATACCCGACATGCTGGTTCGTATCTCCGTCGAACACCATTTTGACGACCTTGAGGACGACCGTCTTCGCGGGGCCTCGCTCCCATGTCCCGTAGCCCTCGCTGCCGTTGAAGTTGAAGAACGGGTTGGCGCTGTTGGGGTGCAATGTCGAGTTCGTCTCGCTGATGGTGCCGCCCGCGTGCAGCGTGATCACCTCTCTAAAGGTTGGTGCGCCAGCTGCAGTCACGGTGAGAACATATGTTCCGACCGGATTGCTCGATGGCTCCATCGCAGGGCTTGGAGCAAATGCCAGAACACCCACACCAGCACACATAAGGAACACGACGAACACAGATTTCTTACCGAACACGAGTTTCTCCTCCTGCAATGTTCAATCACACTTGCGTCACGCGTGTGCCCGAACGTCGGGCGCTTGAGCACGCGTCGCTTGCTTGGTTCTACCACATTCGTGCGCTGCTGTCAAGTGGTGCGAACATGTTGCGAATGAACAGACGCGAGTGGCATCGTTATGAATCTTTGCGGTTTAGGGTATAGTCTTCAGGATCATGAACTCCTCTTTCGGCTTATGAACCAACGCTTCGTGCGGACGATGGTGGCGATAGTGCACGACTACAAGATCGAAGTCTGTCAGCTGCACGTGTCGGGCTTCAGGTCGATCATTTGCGCGCCTGGTGTTGGCGCCAGGCTGTGGAGCGGCGCAGGCATCGGCTCGCCGATGGCTGCGGCCTTCTTGATGGCCACGATTCCCGGATAGAACGCTACGCTCTCATAGGGCGAATTCCGCGCGGACCAGTTGCCTTCATGAATATCTGGAGGATTCTGCAGTCGGTGCAGCGCGGGAATACCGACTCCATCCACCAACTCTTTCACAAGCCCAACCATGCCGGCAAGGTGATTTTCCGTCGTCGGCAGTTCCCCATCGTGGAAAGTCGGCCAGTATCCGGTGCCCCAGTCTTCGATTACGTAGAAGCCGCCTGGCCGCACGTGATCGAACAGGGTCTCGAAGGCGACACGTGTAAGGCTGGCGATGTGCGAACAGTCGTCGATAACGATGTCGATGTGGTCAGCGAACTGAAGAACATTCCGCAGGTCCTCCGGGCTGTCCTGGCTCCCCTGGACGAACTCGATCCCATCGCCCGGAAGTACCTCCGGTGCGGTTCGGTCAAAGCCGATTACAGTCGATCTCGGGTAAGCCTCTTTCCACACACGGAGCGAGTGCCCCCGGTAGACGCCGAGCTCGACAATAACTGGATCGTCCATCGCCAGTTCATCGAAGATGCGCTGATACCTGCGGTAGAACGTCTCGGACTTGAGCGGTTTGTGCTTGAGTCCCCGAACGATGTGAACCAGTTGTGGTCCGTCGGTCATGGTCTTTTGGCTCCCCTGCTGTTATGAATTCGCGCTCGCGGCGGTTCTAACCTGCTCGTTGGGAGGGGGCAAGCTGCGGCAGGAGGGTATATGTCGGGCTTGAGCAAGGGTACTGCGGGAACGCAGCTGTTGGTTAGCTTCTGCAACG
>JADFOF010000234.1 GCA_022563015.1 Planctomycetota bacterium | reverse complement strand
CCCATTTGACCTTCGCCCGGCTCCACCGGCGAGGTCTCCGAGCACGAGTGTAACGCCCTCCGCCGGACTCCGTTTGCCTCACACTCCGGGCACACTCCACCGTCCAGCCCGCGCAGGTCGTACCGGCACTTCGGGCACTGCCACGGCTTGGCGCGGCGGTCGGTGCACCAGAGATGGGCGGTGGGCACGGCGATGAGCAGTATCTCCGCGAGCGAATCGAGTCCAAAGAGGCCTACCGACCCGAGGAAGAACCGGCGGGTATATCTGGCGGTGCGCCCTTCGCCACGGACGACGAGGAGATCGCCTATTTGGAGGAGCGGCTGGCCGCTGCACGCGCCCGAGATCGCCGTCCGCCGGACGCCTGGCCAGGCGTTGCTTGAGGGGCTCCATCAGCCGAAGTTCCTGAGGCATACCGACGCGGATGTTCGGAAGGCAGCGAGGTCGCTTGGTGTGCTCGGACTCGGCCAGGCGTTCATGTGCATGTCTACCCCCCTGGCGCCCTTGGAACGGCGTTTTCGCGTTGATTGGGCCGTTGATTTGCGCCGCGTTTGGGCGGTCTATTGCACGCTCAACCGGCGGCCCGATCTGCCCGGGAGACGTTCGACACGCCCGAGGAAAAGACCGCTCATCTCAAGGAGCGGCTGGCCGCTGTACGCGCCCGAGAGCGCCGTCCGTATGACGCCTGGACATGCAGGCGATCGTGGCAAGCTCATCCAGCTGGCCCAACGCAAGAGCAGGAGCCCTTTGCGGAGCCCGTCCCGGAATCGGCTCCAAGTCGCCTGAAGCGTCGTTCGGGCTAGGTTCGCGCTACCTGATCCTCGCCGATTCGACCAGTCTGGCCATGGCATCTACTGGGTCTACGCCACATGCGCGTGCCCAGCGTGCCAACTCCACCGGATCGATCCGTCGGTCGCCCGTCTCCGATCGATGGACGATTGTGCCATGAACTCGCAGTTTCTGGCCAAGAGCGCGCTGAGTGAGCCCCGCCTGCTCACGCATATCCCGAAGGAGCGTACACAGGGCCCTGTAGCCAACGGCGTGCTGGGGTCGTGGACGACGTGCTGCCATTCCCGCAGCAGACGCTATACTCCCCGTGCTGCTAGTTTAGCAGCAGCCGCCTGGCGTATGAGGAACAGCCATGGAGAAGCCCAGGACAGATACGGACTCAGGTGATTCGGTGTCCAGCGATGAAGAGCCGTTCGAGGGCCATTCCGTCCCTGAGACGGAAAAGCGGTGGGAGAGCAAGGACATCTACATCGGGTGGACCCCCAACGGATTACTCAAGGTCGGCCGACACTTCTACTACGGCTGGTTTCACTTCGTCGGCACCGTATTGGCATTTGCTGTGGTACTCGCACTCGGCTTGTTTCTCATTGGGCTCATCTACTCCTGCCAGGGTGATGATTATTGGCTCATTCTTGATCCCCCCAAGTACGAGCATCGGAGGTAGGAGCGCAGATCCTTGGTGAGGGGGAATCACAGGACTGCGATTTCGCGAGTCATGACCACGCGACACTGAAGGAGGGGTTTACCGAATGGGTGGGGGCTGAAACTAACGCGCTCGACCGCGCCTCTGCCAGCGTGGGAATGCCCTTCGTGACCGGAATGAACGGGGGGCCGTTATCTGTACTGCCCTACACGGCGAGGATCTCCCGTTGTACTCGGATCCGGGTGAAGCGGGACATGAACCCGCGGTGCGTCAGTTATCGTCGTCGTCGTGCGGCAAGGGGCGTGGCAGGTTGAAGACGTAGTCCGTGCCCGGATGACCGGCCGTAAGGCCGCGATGCGGTTTGTCGTCGATGACTTGACCGGCGTCGTCGATGCCGTCGTAGCCGACCGAGTAGAGCAGGTACAGACGGTTGTACGGGTCGGTGGCGGGGTCGATGCGGCGGTATACGAATCGGC
The DNA here is from genome assembly GCA_022563015.1 of Planctomycetota bacterium. GTDB lineage: Bacteria > Planctomycetota > Phycisphaerae > Phycisphaerales > UBA1924 > JADFGU01. The sequence goes on along the minus strand of JADFOF010000234.1, from coordinate 2,647 downwards.
CGTCCGGTGCGTACGGATCGTTCGGCAGTTCTGGCAGGAACTCGGGGACGAGATCGTCGAGGGCATCGGGATACGTGCCGTGGCGGGCGCTATACAGCTTGATAGCGACCATGGTGCGCGCCCCGGCGAGCCGAGCGTCGAACAGGTCTCGGGCTTCCAGCGCGCTGCCGAGGGCCGGGGCGAGCAGGCGGAGGAGGATCTGACGCTTGGGGATCTGATCAACCCAGGCGTCGGGGTCGAGCTGGATCGCGCCGCGATTCTGCCGGGGCTGCTGCGCGGCCTCGATCACGGCTGTGTAGAAGCGCTCGGCCTGCTCGGTCGTCTGCTTCTTCGACGGAAATGCGATGGACGCGAGGTTCAGCAGGGGCGATCCGCGGGCCCGGGCGTTTCCTGTGAAGCTCTGCGGGCCCGCCGTCTGCGCGAGGATCAGCCGACCGTCGCCGTGTCCGTCGTCCGTGTGCATCCACTGGATGGTGTTGAGCATGAATAGGCGCTCGCCCTCGAAGGGGAGCTGCGGCGGGGTGAGCGCGAGACGGTCGAGCGCGTCGGCGATGATCAGAAGCGACTGTTCGTCCATGGGGCGCTCGACGAGTTCATAGCGTAGTTCGTCGTCATTGAGCGTGAAGATCGCCATGCCGACGAGGTGATCGATCAGCGTGAACTGGTGCATGAGCGCCCTTGCGAGGCCGCAGCCCTGGGCGAACGCGGCTGCAACGTCGGCGTCGTCGCCCGCGTCGTGCGAAACTCTCATGCGGGCTCCGAGGGCGCGGGCAAGCAAGCGCGTCTGACCCAGCTCCGGCAGGAGCACATCGAGCAGCGCTCCCTGGCGCGGAAGGGGTCGCAAAACGCGCGGCGCTTGCGAGAGTTGATCGAGACGATCCCACACACCAGCTTCGCGCAGCGCGTCAAGACCCTCGATACCGGCGGCCCTCAGTTCTTCAGCGGTCGGATCGTCGTCCCCAAACGTGTAGTCGCTCGGCGACCTGATGTACGTGTAGCCCTCGTCGAGGAGGTCGCCGTGACTGGTCAGGTCGGCTGCGTCCTGTTTGAGTCGCACAGCATCTTCGAGCAGATCCCATCCGTTCTCGTCGCCGGGCGGCTGATACGACGCGACGAGTTCTTCGGCCAGCGCGTGATAGTCCACGGCCGAGCCTGGGGTGGCAGTGAGGGCGAGGTAGAGTTCGCGCCCGACGAAGGCCGCGATGAGGATGCTGACAATGCCGAGGGGGATGAGGCATCCTCGTGATCGGCAGCCGGTGCGTTGGTGATCCGGCATAGCGCGGGGCTCCTTCCGACAAGGGGGCGGCTTCAGAGTCTACCGGCCCCCAAGGGCTTGTCGGCGGCGAGCCAGAGCTTCTCCTCGAAGCCGATGGTGGCCCCGTTGGAACTCTTCTTCTCTTTGGTCTTTTTCTTGGCCAACGGGGTTTCCTTGCGAAGAGCGAGTCTGAGACAAGCCCGTGAGACGTAGAAATCAGAATCGCCGCCCGGCATTGCTCGGGTGGATCACCGACAGCCCCTGGCCCAGATACAGGGTTCGAAGTTCGTCATGTTCGGGCACAATGCTCATTCCCAGGATGCCGAGTAGGGTGGCGAGATGATCTGAGCGCAGCCGACGGTGACCAGCGAGCCATCGACTCAGCTGCGGCTGACTGAATCCGCAGGCAGCGGCCACCTCCTCCTGCGTCTCGCATCGTCGGAGAAGTTCATGTCGGACCAGTCCGCGAAGCAGGGATTCCGGAGTTTCGTGGGGCTGCTCTGGTCCATTTCTCATGGTGGGTGTCATCCAGGTCAAATGTGGTATCGAGTGGCCTTCGGAAACTTGAAAAAGGCGTTGATTTGCATCATACCCTGTTGGCATGACGGCCTGGCTGGCACCTCAGAAACTGGATTGCAGGGGTTCTGCGATCGGCCACTTTTTGTCGCCGCGTGGCCGACCCTCCCGCTGCCGATCCGCACCGCCATCCTGACGCTGCTGGACTCGACCCAGCCGGAGGGGCGGAAATGACCAACGCACCTTCACAGAATGGGCGCGACGGGCGCGGCCCGGCAACGCTGCCGACGAGAGGGGACTCGCTGGATCAATCGAACGAGATCCTGGCCGGGGGCAATCGGGCTGCAACCGGACGGGGATTCGACATGGGCTGGGCGTCGTGGAACGCGGCGGGTCGGCCGGACATCTTCTGGGGTTCACACCCCAAGCTGACGAGCGTGCGAGCGTATCTTCTGGGGGTCGAATCGGCCCGGGTACGCGCACTGGTGCGCGCCGCGGTGCGGATGAGTGCTGGGAAGGGGTTGGGAGGGGATAAACCCCAGAATGCGCGTCCTCCTCCACGATTCCATCTTCAAGGTGATGGAATATCTGGAGAGCAGGGCGTGGGAGCAACCGGATCATCCGACCGTGGTCCAGTTGCGGGTGGCTCTGAACCTGGTGGCGGATGACTTGCGGTGGAACGAAAGCGACGCCGCGTTCGAGGCCGCGGCGAACGAGCTGGTGGTGAGGTGATCGGGCCCGGCTGGGAGCGCCGCTCTCGGGGCGGCGGCCAGGCATCTGGCCAGCGACGAGCATTGGCGGCCAATCACCCGGTGGCTGGGCGCGGAACAGGCGGGGGGACCTCTGCGCCCGTTGGTTGTGCACTTGATCGGCTGT